>JBBIID010000111.1:0-8602 GCA_037446675.1 Paludibacter sp. | reverse complement strand
CATCATTTCTTGGAATCTTAACACGAGAACAAGTATAATCTGAATTATAAATCTCTGATAAATTACTAAACAAAAATGGTCCTTGATCAGTCCCCACCCATACAATTCCATTCTTATCTTGAGCCATTGCCGTTATTATCCCTGGAGTAAAAGATACTAAAGTTGTCTGATTTGATTCGTTAACTTCAGGATATAGAAACTCGGTTATAAATGTAGACTTGTCATCCGATTGATCTTCTATAGTTCCATTATCATCTAAAGCACAAAGACCAATTGGAGGTCTGGCAGAATAAATTATTTTTTGATTCGGATTTTGATTCGAAATTAACAATGCACCTAATGACGGTTTAGTATCCACTCCTGGATATGTCAACTGAGTCCATCTACCATCTGCTAAGTAAACTTTTATTCCAGACTTAACAAATTGATTTAAAACCCAAAGATTGCCAAAAGCATCATAAACACAATCGCCCAACATTTGATATTGATAATCTCCAAAAAGATTCTCAATTGTACTATTGGTGAAGTTATGATATTTAAAAAATTTATTATTTCTGAACTCATATAAACCGCTACTATAACTCGCCGCAAAGAAATGAGATTTATCATTTGGATCTGTAGCAGTGGCTATTAAATCTGTGCAAGTAATTCCTGTGTTACTCTCAATAAGAGAACGACTAATATTTGTCCAGCTTCCATTTTCATACATCATTATGTAAGCTGATCTCAAATAAAATGCCCATCTTCCACCAGGTACTACAAATAATTTTTGACCTGAAAATCTCATATCAAAAGGACTATTTACTGCTGGACCCAGTGGTTTGAAATAATTTATTTCAGGTATATTACCCCCTTCTTGTTTATATGAGATTACACCTAAATCATTACCCGCCATCCAATAAGTATTAGTATTGGCATCGTATTTTGTATCGCTTATCGTTCCTATATTAGAAATTGTCTTAGACTCAAAGTTGGAATCAAATAATAGAACCGAATTGTTCATAAACACATTCAGACTTATTTCTGAAATGGTAAATGTGGCAACATTTTCATTTGGGAGCAAGCTTATCCAAGGATTATTTCCACTTTTTCTATACAGTTTGCCATTCCTCAAAAGAATCAGGTTGTTTGCAAATGCAGCTATAGACTGAAAATTATCTGTTCCGGGGAGACCATCTACGGTTTCCCACGATTCATAATTTACAAGAAACGGATCGTTTATTGAAGCCTTAAAAATTCTAGTAGCCGTCAAAGCATAAATAGAATCATTAACTATAGCTGTAGACAACACCCTCACTTCTGTTGCATTGGGACCGATATAATAAGTGTCGGCAATTTCTTTTTTCTTCAAATTCAGAGCAATAATACCGAAATCACAAGAGAGATAGGCTTTGTCTTGATATAAATTTATGTGATTAACAACCTTGCTAGCGCTCATTTGTTTATTATACAAATCAGGGATATTTATCACACCGCCATTACCCATTACATCAATGTTTCCATTTCTGTAAATGATTATCAATTGTTTATTTTTAGAATCAAATTCGATGCGATTAATATCTGTGCCATTCAATCCGCTTATTTTACTATAAAACTCCAATCCACCATCAAATTTATCCACCGAATACAACGCCCCTTCACTCACCGCATAAACTTTATTATCCGATTGCGCTATTTGAGACACATTATTATAAGCAAAATGTGTTCGCCATTTACCCATAGCAAGCTGAGCATGAAGCACCATTCCGAAGAGAGTAAATGCTATAAAAAATACTACTTTTTTCATATTTTGAATTGTGTTTCCCTGTAAATTCTAGAATATAAAATATTGGTTCAATTTAATAAAAACTCAAATATTGCTATTTTATTTTGTTAGTAGCAAGTTCTTTTATTTTTATTGCAATCATCATTTAAGGACATCGGTTTCTGTTTTCACGTTTTGCAGATAACTCACCAGTTGTTTCACAGCCAAAGCTCTGTGACTTATTTTATTTTTCTCATCAGGAGTTAATTGAGCAAAACTCACTAAATAATTTTCCGGAACAAAGATAGGATCGTATCCAAATCCTTCGGCACCTCTGGGGTGATGCAAAATTCGTCCTTCAATTCGTCCTTCAAAATAATGTGTCTTACCACCCATTATAAGTGTTATCACTGTACGAAAACAAGCTTCTCTGTTTGGACTGTCTCCGAGTTTTTCGAGAACTTTCACCATATTTTTAACCGCATCGTGGTCTTCTCCTGCGTAGCGGGCCGAATAGACTCCGGGCTCACCTCCGAGCGCATCAATTTCAAGGCCTGTATCATCAGCAAAACAATCCAACCCAAATTTATCGTATATATATTTTGCCTTTAAATAAGCATTTCCCTCAAGAGTATCTGCTGTTTCAGGAATATCATCATTACAATTAAGATCCGACAAGCTAATAATCTCAAAGTCGGGTTTCAATATCGAGCGAACCTCACTTAATTTATGTGCATTATTAGTTGCAAAAACTAATTTTCCCATGAGTATATAATGTTACTAAAAAATAAACTACTTGTGCAAAGATAAGTATTTTTAGCAATATAGAATCAAACTATAACCCTTTTAAAGGTGAGAATTTACGACACAAAAAATCCCGATTATCAAAAAAAATGACAATCGGGATTTTTTTGTGCGGCTGAAGGGACTCGAACCCCCACGCCTCTCGGCACCAGATCCTAAGTCTGGCGCGGCTACCAATTACGCCACAGCCGCATGCTGCTTGTTAGCGGGTGCAAAGATACATCCTTTTTTGGTTTCTGCAAACTTTCGAGTCAATTTGGCAACAATTTTTCTAATTGCAACAAACAATGACTCACATCCACACAAATTAGCTATTGTCTCAATCTTTTTTCGGAACGGATTGATGCATCAATCAAATTTTCATCCAACAATGTTGACTGCGAAGCCCGTATCGGATTTATATCAATTCCTCCTCTACGTGTATACATTGCCGCGACCATTAATTCGGTTGGGTTGAAATAATCGTAAAATCGTTTATAAATCATTTCCACCACTTCTTCATGAAAATGATTTTCCTTACGAAACGACACCAGATATTCCACAATTGAACTCAGTTTTATTTCGTGCTTTGTTGAAATGCGAACAAACAAATCGCCCCAATCCGGTTGATTTGTTACTCTACAGTTCGAACGCAACAAATCGGAATAAAACACATATTCATGAACTTCATTCGCTGGTTTACCTTTCAGCAAAGCAGGAGACTCATTAAATTGATTGAACTCAATGGTTTCTAACTTCTCCATTGGAAGCATTTTAGCCAGATCTTTTCTATCAAAATCGGCAAATGGTTGTGTCGCCTCGCTGCTATTGTCGAAAAGCGATATTTGCACCTGTGTTTCCAACAATTCATTCATATCTTTTGAGATGGTTTGCCGAACCGCCTTTTCCGCTTCCACAACTGTTTTCCCGAATTTATCCATGTTGAACGAATTGAGATACAGCTTTAAGGACTTCGACTCCACCAGATACTGGCTGTTTGCTGGATAAACCATTTTCAAAACTCTTGAAACCGGCAATCCATTGTCAGTAAGAAACGAAACTTCGTAGCAATTCCACACATCGAAACCTACGAAAGGCAGATTATCCGAGTCCAGCCCGTAATAAACACGATTCTCCTCGCGCGGTATTCGAAACAAAAGCGTTGCATCGTATTTATCGGAATGGGAAATCTTTTTTCCCAAAAGCGAATCGTTTAAATCAAATGCTTTCATAGTCATTCAGCTTAATTATAAAGTTTAGTTAGACGAAAAAAGACTGCTGCATTCCGACAGCAATCTTTATTTCGTAAATTCGTATGAATATTTTTCAGAATTCACCTCCTGATTTCAGCGAACATATGGGCTGCACTTTCCGCTCAGCCATTCTTTTTCCTGTTCGTTCAATCGTGGTGAAATTGCATCGTAAACTTTCTGATGATATTCGTTTAACCAGTCGATTTCTTTGTTATCCAACAAATCAAAATCGATTAACTGTTTGTCAATAGGGAACAAAGTAAGCGTTTCAAATTTGAGGAATTGTCCGAATTCCGTTTTCTGAGCTGGAATTACCTGCACCAGATTCTCAATTCTAATTCCATATTCGTTGGTTCGGTACATACCAGGTTCGTTCGATAAAATCATTCCCGGTTGAAGAACAATCGGATTTTCGTCCATACGAATATTTTGAGGACCTTCGTGAACACACAAAAAATGCCCCACTCCATGACCAGTTCCATGTCCGTAATTCAAACCGAGATCCCACATTGCCTTGCGGGCAAGAATATCGAGTTGAGAACCTCTCGTTCCAGCAGGAAACATTGCCATTCCAAGCGCAATATGTCCTTTCAGAACCAATGTATTATCTGTTTTTTGTTCTTTTGTTGGCGTTCCCAACGCAACAGTACGTGTTATATCAGTTGTTCCATCAAGGTATTGACCCCCAGAATCCAACAACAAAATATTTTCCGCCTTCAGTTTATATTCCGCTTCGGACACAGCATGATAATGAACAATTGCTCCATGACCGGCATAACCGGCTATAGTACCAAAACTTTCGCCTACGAAGTTTTCTTCTTTGGCACGGAAAGCACAAAGTTTTTCCGATATTGATATTTCGGATAATTCACCGCTGTTCAAATTCTGTTCGAGCCACATAAAGAACCTCGTGAGTGCCACTCCATCTTTCACCATCGCTCTACGAACGCCGTTCATCTCCACCTCATTTTTCATACTTTTCAGTTTGAAAACAGGCGACATGAAATTGCGAATAGCACAACTTGCAGGAATCGATTCGAAAAGCGATTGATTCAACTTTCCTCCATCGATCAAAACAGCTTTATCAGGTGAAATATTTTTAAGGGCATCGTATATTTGATTATAATCAGCAACTTCAACATTTTCGGCAGCTAAATACTTTTTAGTGTCCGAATTCAATTTTTCAGGGGCAATGAACAAGGTTGCTTTCTCCATATCCACAAGTGCGAACGAGATCACAACAGGATTATAATCCACATCATTTCCGCGAATATTAAAAAGCCAGGCAATATCGTCGAGAGCAGAAATCACAAAAACGTCGGCAAACAATTTCTTCATCTCCGAACGCAATGTGGTGAGTTTCTCAGTGGCCGATTTTCCGGAATATTTTGTATCAAAAACAAAAAACGGATTCATTGGTATCAGTGGACGATCCGACCACACTTTCCCGGGCAAGTCAATGGAAACTAATTCCAAATGACTCATTCCAAGTTCTGATTTCATCGCAGCATAAGCATTTACCGAAAACACCTGAGCATTTACGCCCACCTTATCGCCAGGTTTAAGCACTGACGAAAGCCATGGAATTATCTCCAACGTTTCGGGCAATCCTTGTTTCATCAATTCGATTCCGGTACTTTCCAACTGTTCGGCCGCATGAAGAAAATAACGAGAATCTGTCCACAATCCGGCTTCATCAAGTGTAACAACAGCTGTTCCGGCAGAGCCATCGAATCCGGAAATCCATTCGCGTTCTTTCCAATGATCGGCAATATATTCGCTGGCATGCGGATCGGTTCCCGGGATAATACAAGTTGTGATACCCTGCTCTTTCATGGCGTTCCGCAACAATGCTATGCGATTTTTTATCTGTTCCATTGTATAAAAAATTTATGATTATTCAGATTTTAATTATTACAAAGATATATAATTACGAAGGACTAACAATTTAAAGCGTGAATTTATTATTCTTTTAAAATAAAAAAACTAATCTTTTAATACAGCCTTTATCATCCTGTCGTTACCCGAAATGTCTTTTCTCAATTCAACTTTTTCAAACCCTATTTCGGATAATAATTTTGCACCGGCTTTTGCCGTATCCCGATGCATTTCGAAGTACAGTTCGCCGCCACGACTCAAATGTTCTTTCGCAAATATGGCTATTCGGCGGTAAAAAAGAAGTGGATCGTCATCCGGGACGAACAACGCCAAATGCGGTTCGTAATTCAGAACATTCGGTTGAATTTCTGCTTTCTCTGCATCGGGAATATACGGCGGATTACTCACAATAATATCCCAACGCATGCTTATTTCTTCAGGATTCAGAATATCTATTTTTGAAAATTTTACTGATAAATTGTTGATTTCAGCATTTTTGTTGGCTACAATCAATGCTTCGTCGGAAATATCGAAAGCGGAAACTTCAGCATTTGGAAAAATATGCTTCAAAGAAATAGCAATGCAACCGCTACCCGTACCAATATCCAAAATTTTCAACGATGTTTTGTCTTTATTACCTCGGGCAATCCAATCCACCAACTCTTCCGTTTCCGGTCGGGGAATTAGGACTGAGCTATTCACCCGAAAGCTTAATCCGTAGAATTCGGTTTCTTCCAAAATGTATTGTATCGGCTCGAATTTCTTTAGTCTTTCAATAATATTTTCGAATAAAAGACTTTGTTCATCGGAAAAAAGTGTATTTTTGTTAAGTATAATTTCGGTTCGGGAATAGCCCGTCAGTTTCTCAACAATCAGATAACCGAAATTACGAATCTCAGTTTCAGGATAAAGTCCTTTAAGTTCGGATTGTATTTTTTGTAAATTTCTTTGCATATTGTTGCAAAGATAAATGAAAAATACAACAACCCAATTCGGACATCAAAGCACATTCGAAATAAAATGGTTATTGAAGAAAAATATATGTATCGTTGTCTCCAGCTAGCTCAGTTTGGAGGAGGTTACGTTTCGCCCAACCCTATGGTTGGTGCTGTGCTCGTGATCGGCAACGAAATAATTGGCGAAGGATATCACCGCCGATATGGAGAAGCACATGCCGAACCCAACGCAATCCATTCGGTTGCAGACAAAGAACGACTCAAACAGGCAACTCTTTACGTAAACTTGGAACCTTGTTCGTTTTACGGTAAAACGCCCCCTTGTGCCAATTTAATTGTTCGTAGTGGCATTCCAAGAGTAGTAATTGGCACATTGGATCCAAATCCTAAAGTATCAGGAAAAGGGGTGAAAATTCTTGAAGAAGCGGGCATTGAAGTTGCTGTTGGAATGCTGGAACACGAATGCCGTGAGTTGAACAAGCGGTTCTTTATCTTTCAGGAAGAAAAACGACCTTATGTTTTGCTAAAATGGGCGCAAACACGCGATGGTTTTATGGACAAATTAAGGTCGAACGCCACCCAAACGCCGCTGCTTATTTCTAATAATATAACGAAGTTGCTAACTCACAAAATGCGATCTGAAAACCAATCTATCCTCGTGAGTACCAACACAGTACTTTTGGACAACCCGTCGCTTACCGTAAGAAATTGGTCGGGAAAAAATCCGGTGCGAATTGCCTTGGATCGTCAAGGGAAAATTCCGACCAACTATCATTTGAAAGATGGAGTGGTACAAACTTACATTTTTACAGCAAAAGAAAAACAGGACGAAAACCATTTGCAGTATATTAAAATTGATTTCGACGAAGATTGCCTAGAAACTGTATTGACCAAAATTTACGAAAAAAATATTCATTCAGTATTGGTCGAAGGCGGATCACAATTACTCAGAAGTTTCATCAAAGCCGGGCTTTGGGATGAAGCGAACGTAGAAGTCTCGCCACAAAAAGTAGAAAAAGGGATTGCAGCTCCCCAGTTGCCTGTTTTATCCATCAAACGGGCAACGATAGAAGGACACGAATGGTTATTTTATCAAAACCCTCAAAAAATAAATTCGCTATAAGAAGATAAAAACAAATAAAACTAAAACATTATGACAGGCATATTGGCAATCGTTTTTATTGCATTATATCTTTATACATCAATAAGTACAATATCGGTTTTGCTGTTAGAAAATCGTAATCCGGTCAAATCATTGTCGTGGCTTTTAGTTTTATTATTTCTTCCGTTTCTTGGTTTTTTTCTTTACCTGCTGCTGGGGCAGGATTACCGCAAAAAGAAAATTATTTCCAGTAAAAGCATTCGCAGGGTAACTCAGCGTCCGGTAGCTTCGTTTGACATCAACGATCTTGACAACGACCGAATTGACGACAACAAACTAAACTTAATAAGGCTGCTTAACAAAAACAGCGATGCCGCAGGTTATGCCAACAACAAAATAGAAGTTCTGTCCAGCGGCATCACCACTTTCGAAGCCATTTTCGAAGCCATAAGAAATGCACAGGATCATATTCATCTCGAATTCTTCATTTTCGACGACGATAAAATAGCCAACGAACTGCGCGAATTGCTTATCATGAAAGCAAAGGAAAAAGTCCGGGTTCGAATGATTTACGATTATTGGGGAAGTTTTGCTTTATCAAAAAAATACATCCGTACTCTCCGTGAGGCTGGCGTGTACGTAAAATCCTTTCTACCATTCCGTTGGCGAATTTCGCGAAGCAGTAAGATAAATTACCGAAATCACAGAAAGTTAGTCGTTGTAGATGGTAAAATAGGATTTACTGGCGGTTTGAACATTGCCGACAGATACATTTACGGAAACAAACTCGGACTGTGGCGCGACACGTTTATTCGGCTGGAAGGCTCCGCTGTTCATGGTCTTCAACTGCTGTTTATGATCGACTGGTACTTTGTAGACCGCAAAT
>JBBIID010000110.1:0-8625 GCA_037446675.1 Paludibacter sp. | reverse complement strand
CTTTTCCGCTCGCGCAGATATTTATCTGTGCGTTGGTCGTCAGACCAAAACAAACTATCAAAAATAGTTCTGTTGAATATAATCTAAAAAAATAATTGCTTTTCAAGCAACGCACGGATAAATATCCGCGAGAGCGAAGACAATAATTACAAAAACCAAATAAATGAAAATAGCCATAACAGGAGCACATAGAGTTGGGAAAACAACATTAGCAGAAAAGTTGCAAGAGTCTCTTGCAGGTTATGAGCTTCTGCAAGAGCCTTATTACGAGTTGGAAGAATTAGGATTCGCGTTTTCCGAAACGCCCGATGCCGATAATTTTATTGCACAGCTTGAACATTCCATAAAACAAATTGCGATTGACACCGACAATGTAATTTTCGACAGATGTCCGATAGATTTTCTGGCGTATATCCATGCCCTCGATGAATCAGAAAATATTCAATCGCTCTACAGTAAAGTTGAAAGTATCATGTCAGACATTGACCTTCTTGTATTTGTCCCCATTGAAGAACCCGATTTAATAACGTGTGGGGAATCGGATTTACCGGAGCTCAGATATCAGGTAAATGAAATTCTCAACGATTGGATAAGTGACTTTGGTGTCGAAACATTAGAAGTAAAGGGAAATTTGTTGAGTCGTACCGATCAGGTTCTTCGTAAAATATCCCTGTGGACTGGTGCTTAAAAATCCACAACCGTGCTCATGTTGTTAGCGGGTAGGATAGAGGCTCAATAATAACTAAAAGATATTTTCCATATTTTTAAATAAGCTTTTCATGATAAACAAACTCAGACTTCTTCTTATATTCTCTTTCTTTGTTATTTGTGTCTATGGTAATACATTTCAAATTGCACTAAACCCTATATTAAATATTGATTATATCTTGTTTCAAAAGAATATGTTTTCTTATTGGGATATTATTGTATATGTTTTAATTTTGTTTATTTTAATCCCTTTTTTCTACATAGGGTATTTGAAAAATCATAAAATTCTGGAAAAGTACAAATTATATCATTTTGAAGGAAAGTATAACGCAGCTAACACAAAGGATATTGTAGAATATATTGAAAAACTCGAGATCCTATTCGGGAAAAGATTTTCGAAGTTTAAAAACTTAGTAGAGCTATTCGGAAAAAATCAGACAGAAGATAAGAAAATGTATGCCGAAGTAATCGAAAGTATTCTATTTTGTATTAAGCTTAATGGTAGGAAAAGATGGAATGTGTTTTGGGATTTCTCTGACAGGTTTTTTAAGGTTATAATTCTTATGTTACCAATAATTGGAGCATTTGTTGTAATAATGTCTGAGATCTATTTTGGTATAACAGGTCTTGTGTTAAGCATAGCTGTAACAATTTTTAGTATACCTTTTATCCTGATTATTTTTTCTTCTGTTTTAAAATTTTCTCAGTACATTTTTAGGAAGAGAGGAAAAGCATTACCGGCATTAAGTCTGGCATATTTTGCTTTGGAAGCTTTAATAAATACAAATATTGCTCGAGCATATGACAAGAACACCGACAGCTACTATTATTATACAACTATTCATGAATACAACAATTTAGTAAACTCCAAATCTGGTTTTGGTGGCGTTCATGTTGGTACCAGCAGTTCCATAATTGGAAATATACAGGAACAGTCATTGGGTGAAAAATAAATATCCATGCAAAAAAAGAAGAATAGCAATCTGGAATCAAAATAAAAGATTAAGTGACCATGTCGGACATTTGCTAACCCTTGAATGATAAATAGAATTGGAATTTTTGTAAATAAAATAATGAATAATGGAATTTTGGGACGAAGCATTTAAAGAAAAGCAGGAAATGTGGGGTTTTGAACCTGCAAAATCAGCTGTTATTACAAAAGACCTTTTTGTAAAGCATAACATACAAAATATACTTATACCCGGCATTGGTTACGGACGCAACACCCAAGTGTTTAGAGAAAATGGAATATCGGTAACCGGAATTGAAATTTCGCAAACGGCCATCGATTTAGCCCACAAACATTTTGGCAAAGATTTGAAAATATATCATGGTTCGGTGAATGAGATGCCTTTTGACAGAAATTTATACAACGGCATATTTTGTTATGGATTAATTTACCTGTTGGACGAAGACGAAAGGCGAAAATTAATTCAAAACTGTTATGAGCAATTGGCAGAAGGTGGATTTATGGTTTTTACTGCTATCACAAAAAATGCTCAAACATACGGAAATGGAACTCTTATAAGTAAAGATCGGTTTGAGATGTTTGGCGGAGTTAAGATTTTCTTTTACGATAAAGAGTCGGTAACTGAAGAATTTGCCAATGCTGGTCTTTTCGAGATTGATGAGGTCGTTGAAAGCTATCCTTTTTATATCATAAAGTGCATGAAAAAAAGTTCAAAATGATAATAAAACCTTTCTACTACGCAATTTAATCGCGCGTTTGTAATTTAAAATTGCCACACGACACATACAATGAACAGACTTGACAGACTAACAAGCATACTTATACAACTACAATCGAAACGACTGATTACAGCACGAGAAATGGCCAGCCGGTTTGAAGTTACAAACAGAACAATCTACAGAGATATTCAAACATTACGGCTTGCAGGTGTACCCATTGGTGAGGAAGAGGGAAAAGGATATTTTTTGGTGGAAGGCTATCGGTTACCACCCGTTATGTTCACCATGGAAGAAGCAAGAGCATTGATAACAACCAGCAAAATTCTGAATTATCATACCGAAGATTCGTTGAAGCAAAACTATGAATCGGCACTTTTGAAAATAAAAGCGGTTTTATCGCTCCACGATAAAGATAAATTGGAATTTCTGGATTCGAGAATCGGATTCCAAAAGCCCTGGGCTCCGGTAAGTTTGTACTTGGATCGCATTCAGCATGCCATTACCGAAAGCGAAAAACTGAAAATAAAAAAGCAAGAGGAGAGGAGCAAATAACAGAACGAATTATTCAGCCTTGCGCCGTTTATTTCAGTGGTGCTGTTTGGACTACGATTGCCTTTTGCGAGTTACGACAGGAAATAAGAGAATTTCGTCTCGACAGAATAAAAGAACTCGCCTTGCTGCATGCACATTTCGCCCCCGACTATACTTTTAGCATGGAACGCTACTTAGAAGAACGATCGAAAAGATTATTTTCGAACCCCTGACAAAGGGCTGTCCTATGTGCCTTTTATCTTTGCTCCAAATTATAAAAATAATGAATAGAAGAGCAATTTTAATTATCGCTGTTGCTTTATTTTTAGCGAATATGAGCAAGGCACAAACAAAAAAAGGTATGACAGAAAAACAAGTTACAATCAGGGACAAACAAGTTGAAATTAATTATTTTCAACAAGGGCATGGCGACACAACACTTCTCTTTTTACACGGTTGGTGTATCAATGCAACGTATTGGCAAAGTCAAATTGAGTATTTTTCGAACAACTACAATGTTTTAGCGATCGACTTGCCTGGCTTTGGCAAATCGAAAGCCCCAAGAACCGATTGGACCATTGAGGAATATGCCAGTGACGTAATGGCATTTATCGACACAATGAATTTGAAAAATGTGGTAATCATTGCCCATTCTATGGCTGGCGAAATTATGCTTCAAACAGCGTTAACCAATAATCCTAAAGTAATTGGCATAGTGGGTGTTGACAATTTCAAGTTAATTGACGTTGTATTTACACCGGAGCAGATGAAACAAATGACCGACTTTTTCCCTTTGCTCGAAAATGATTTTAAAAATTCGGCTCCTGTTTACGCCGATATGATGCTTTTTCACCCAACAACTTCGGATGAAGTGAAACAAAGAGTAAAAACTGATTTTGCGAATAGCGATTCAGTTATTGGTTATAAAACAATCATGACTCAAATGCAATACGCAGCTACTGATGCGCAACAATTGGAAAAACTTAATTACAAATTGTATTTGATAAATAGTGACGGCTCATCAACAAACGAAACCGGACTGAATGACCATTGCAAAAATGGTTTTCAGGTGGAAACAATTGCTGCGACCGGGCATTATCCAATGATCGAAAAACCGACAGAATTTAATTTACTGTTGGAAAAAGTGCTGGTTGGAATGAAATAAACTGGGATGAATGGATTCAATCTTTAGCATGTTGTTCGTCAGAACAAAAAGAGTGCAAGCATATCGGAAACTAGCGCAAATAAAAATTGTTGATATTAATTTTATGTGAAAAAATGAAGGTCAAATTTTCTATTTACTAATAAAGAACTAATTTCGTACTGTTTATAAATAGATAAAAACAAATAAATATGAAAAAGATTTTTTCAATTCAGATAATTCTGTTTCTATCCGTACTTTCTGTTTCGGCTAAGCCAAAGCAAACGGTAAACGAAGGCGTACAGCGACCGAAATTGGTTGTAGGCATTGTAGTCGATCAAATGCGTTGGGATTTTTTATATCGCTTTTATGATAAGTACGAAAATGGTGGCTTTAAACGACTTTTGAACGAAGGTTTTTCTTGCGAAAACACCATGCTGAATTACATCCCTTCTGTTACGGCGATCGGACATTCTACTATTTTTACAGGTTCGGTTCCTGCCATTCACGGCATTGCCGGAAACGATTGGTTCGATCAGTCTACCGGAAAGGAAATCTATTGCACCGACGATGCTACGGTAACAGGCGTGGGCACAACAAGTGCTGCCGGAAAAATGTCGCCCCGCAAACTTTTGACGACTACAATTACCGACGAACTTAGGTTGGCCAGCAATCTGCAATCGAAAGTAGTAGGTGTTTCGCTGAAAGATCGTGCTTCTATTTTACCGGCAGGACACAACCCTACGGGAGCTTTTTGGCTTGACGATGCAACCGGCAATTTTGTTACCAGTACTTATTACATGAATGAATTGCCCGGCTGGGTTCAACAATTTAATGCAACAAAGCCGATAGAGAAATTAATTGCGAACGGTTGGAATACTTTATTGCCGATTGATCAGTATACCGAAAGCTCAACTGATAATGTTGCTTGGGAAGGTTTGCTCGCAGGGGCAAAACAGCCCGTTTTTCCGTACGATTTGAAAAAAGCCTACGAGCAAAAACGCAGTTCTTTCCGGCAAACTCCTTTTGGAAATACGCTGACGCTTCATTTTGCCGAAGCTGCTATTGAGGGTTATCAAATGGGAGCCGGAAATGCAACCGATTTTCTGTCAATCAACTGCGCTTCTACCGATTATGCCGGCCACTTGTTTGGCCCAAACGCTATCGAAGTTGAAGATGTGTACTTAAGATTGGATAGAGATTTGTCAAAATTCTTTGCTTATCTCGACGAGAAAGTTGGAAAAGGTAATTATCTTGTATTCTTAACTGCCGACCATGGTGCAGCACATTCCGAAGGTTACATGGAGGCCAATAAAATGCCTACGGGATTGTTTGGCGATTCCATTTTTGATCAACTCAAAACTGTACTCGAAAAGCAATTTTCAACAAAAAATATCCTATTGGGAATTGATAATTATCAGGTATTTTTCAATAAAAAACATATCGATAGTTTGAGTTTGGATTTTAACGCCATTAAAAATGCAACAGTTCAATTCCTGAACAAGCAGGAAGGCATTGCTTATGTGGTCGATCAGGATAAAATTGCCGAAGCGTCCATTCCACAGCCTCTAAAAGAAATGATGATTAATGGCTACAACAAAATCAGAAGTGGTAATGTCATTATGGTGCCTCAGCCGGGTTGGCTTCCTGAATATTGCAAAACAGGTACAACGCATGGATTATGGAATCCATACGACACGCATATTCCGTTATTGTTTATGGGTTGGAAAATAAAACATGGCACTACCCATCAAGTGGTGGAAATGACCGATATTGTCCCCACATTAGCTTCCATGCTTCATATTCAAATGCCAAACGGTTGTATTGGAAAGCCGATTACAGAGGTAATAAACGAGTGATAGGAAAAATATAGTTACAAAAGACTCTTGAAAATAAACATTCAGGAGTCTTTTGAGTTTTATATAACACCTGCAACTGTTTATTTAAAAGAATAGAAGCTATTAATACAAATAATTCGAACATGGAATTTTCCCCATTCAATAATGTTGTAAAACTCTGTCTTCAGGGCATGGAGGCAGAAGAAAAAGCTGAACCGAAAGAAGCAATCAAATTGTTTATGGAAGGCTGGAATCAGGCTCAAAATGATTTCGAAAAATTTCTGACAGCGCATTACATTGCTCGGCAACAGTCAGATGTTGCTGATAAACTGAAATGGCTCGAAACAACACTAGAGTTTGCATTAAAAACGAACGATGAAGCTGTTCAAAGTGCTTTTCCGTCTTTGTACTCAAACATTGCTCAATGCTATCAGTCTTTAGGCAATGCAGACAAGGCAAAAGAGAATTACGATTTGTCCAGCTCGTTTAAAAATAATCCTTCGGATAAAGGTCCGTTTTACCACGGTACAAAAGCCGATTTGCAAGTTGGAGATTTGCTTATTGCCGGAGGTCGTTCCAATTACAAATCGGAACTGAAAATGAATCATATTTATTTCACAGCTTTGGCCAATGGGGCAGGACTTGCGGCCGCTTTAGCAACGGGTGACGGAAATGAGCGGGTCTATATTGTTGAGCCAACGGGAAATTATGAAAATGACCCGAACGTGACTGATAAAAAATTTCCGGGAAATCCTACCCGTTCGTATCGTTCGGAATATCCTTTGAAGATAGTGGGAGAGGTGGAAACATGGAAGAAGCCAGCTCCGGAAGAGCTTCAAAGATTCCGTACGAAACTAGCTGAAAATAAAGGTAAAATAATTAATTGAAAATCTGATCACTACTTTTCAAAAAAATATCCCCGAAAGTTTTATAAAACTCTCGGGGATATTTTTTTACCATTTTTCTTTTGCCAAATCGGGCCAAATGTATTGCTGGTATATTTGTCGGACTCCTTCCATTTGCAGATCAGACAAATTGGAAACTTCGGAAGCTTTCATATTTGATAACAGCTGATCGACGTTGGAAGCTCCAGGAATAATGCAACTCACTTCGGGGAACATTAAAATCCATTTAAGGGCAGCCCATGCTAAGTTTGTATCAACAGGGAAAAGCTTTTTTAATTCTTCTACCGCTGCTAAACCTTTTGAGTAATCAATGCCCGAAAATGTTTCTCCTTTGTCAAAAGCTTCACCATTTCGATTAAACGTGCGATGGTCGCCTGGACCAAATGTTGTTGCAGCAGAGTATTTTCCGGTTAGTAATCCGCTTGCTAATGGAACACGGGCAATTATTCCCACATTCTTTTGTGCGGCAGCTGCAAAAAAATCTTCGGCAGGACGCTGCCTGAACATATTAAATATAATCTGAATAGTGGTTACATTTTCATATTCAATAGCTTTCAAGGCTTCTTCCACTCTCTCAACACTTACTCCCAAATTTTGAATTTTTCCTTCCTTTTTTAATTCGGCAAATGTTTCAAAAATTTCAGGACGGAAATATGTTTCAGGCGGTGGGCAATGCAATTGAATTAAATCGATAGTTTCCAAACCCATGTTTTTTAAGCTGTCCTCCACAAATTTGCGTAAAGCTACGGGCTGATAAGCTGCATCTACGTGTGGCGACAGTTTTCGGCCGCATTTTGTGGCTACAAATATGCGTTCGCTACGGGAACGGACCAAACGCCCAACGGACTTTTCACTTTCACCGTTTTCGTATACATCGGCAGTGTCAATAAAATTCACACCGTTATCGATGGCCGTATTTAATATTTTATCGGCATTTGCATGATCAAATCCATCTCCCCATTTGCCGCCTACCTGCCAAGTTCCGAGACTTATTTCTGATATTTCAAATCCAGTTTTGCCCAGAATACGTTTTTTTACTTGTGTCATAGTTAATTATTTTTTTATACAAATAATAATCAGATTATTGTCGGTTTAGAGCAATTCTTTCAGTTTGGCTACAAATTCATCAATTTCGGCAGGAATGGTATCAAACGAACACATCCAACGCTGTTCATGAGTCTGTGCATCCCATTCGTAAAAAGGGTATAATTTTCGCAAAGGTTCGATAGCGTGTTCAGGAATGATTACGAACAAAGCATTTGCTTCCACTTTCTGAGTTATTTTCACTCCGAGAAGTTTAGCTATTTTAGTAGCCAGCAGTTGCGCCATTTCGTTTGATTTTTTTGCCATTTGCAGCCATAAATCATTGGTAAGCAAAGCTTCGAACTGTGCCGCAATAAAGCGGTTTTTCGAAAAAAGTTGAGCCGATTGCTTTTGAAAATAAGGAGCATTAGCTTTTAATTCATCGTTGAATATCAATACGGCTTCACCAATCATTAATCCGTTTTTGGTACCGCCGAAACTCATAATGTCAATTCCACAATCGACTGTGGCTTCTTTCATGCTCACGCCCAACGCTGCTACCGCATTCGAAATGCGCGCACCATCCAAATGTACGTACATGTTGTTTGCATGAGCAAAATCGCACAGAGTTTTCAGTTCTTCAGTTGAATAAACCGTGCCCAATTCGGTGCTTTGACTAATAGAGATTACCTTTGGTTGAGTATTATGAACATTTCCAAGCCTATTTAAAAACGGTTTAATATGCTCCGGAGTAAGTTTGCCATCATTGGTATGAACGGGTAGGAGAGTG
>JBBIID010000109.1:0-8700 GCA_037446675.1 Paludibacter sp. | reverse complement strand
GCGGAAAATATGTTATTGAAAACTTCGTACTCAGAGAAAACGAAAAGTACGTAATATTCAGATTGGTTTCCTGGCATGCAACTCATGATTACGGGCATTCTGGGTTGGATTATGACAATATAGTCGACACAATAGCTGAGTTCTCTAAATATGCGAAAGTTTTTATATCGTCGGAATCGAATCTCCCAGAAAAACTTGAACAATACAAATTAAATATTGCACCTCACAAAATTCACGATGTAATTGCTTTTGCAGCATTGGTTTTCGGCGAAAGTTCGACAATGTCCGAGGAAGCGGCAATGCTAGGTGTGCCTTCGGTTTATTTGTACAGTAATAGTACAATTTATACAACCTATTTGGAGAAAAATTATGGATTGATTGTAAATCTTTCGGAAGAATATACCGACCAAAGAAAAGCGATCGACATTGGGAGTAAGATTTTACAATCGGACGAAATACTACAGGAATGTCATTCGAAAGCGACGAAAATGTTGTCCGAAAAAATTGATGTGACCGCTTTTTTACTCTGGTTTGTACAGAATTATCCTGAAAGTAAAAAAATTATGAATGAAAATTCGGATTATCAGCTTCAATTTAAAAAATAAATATTTATCTTTAATGTGAAATTCGAAAGAGATAATTTTACAAGTTGTTTTGTTAGAATGCTCCGGATGTTCTGTAGCACTTTTTCAAACAACTGTAGTATGATTTTTCTGCTCTTTTAGTTTCATTCTATCTATTTTCCACTTAATATTTGCAGTTTATCTCTCAAGGTTTAAGTCTTTTAATGTGGAAACATAAAAAGTACAGTTTTGTATGGTAATACACTCTAACATTTCAGACATAAACATAAAACAATGGCAGCGGCTTGTGGAAAAATCGCAGACTGCCACTTTCTTTCAAACGCCCGAATGTTACGATTTTTATGCGTCGTTGGCTTTTATGAAGCCTTTTATTTTTGCTTTAAGCGAAGATGATAGGTTAACGGCAGTTATGTGCGGCTATATTATCTCTGACGGCAATTACGTAGAAAAGTTTTTCAGTCGGCGTGCAATTGTTCCGGGTGGAGTGCTTCTTGACCCCCATGTGTCGAACGAAGGATTGAAAATGCTATTAGAATCGGCCAAAAGCAATTTAAAGAGAAAAGCCATCTACATTGAAATTCAGAACTATAAAAATTATGATGAATACAGACTGGTTTTTCGTTCGGCAAAATATAATTATAATCCTTATCTGAATTTTTATGTGCCAACTTATGATACACCTACTGCATTCGGACGATTGAGTGACGAGCTGCAGAAGCAAATAAAAATGGCCGAGAAAAACGGAATTGAATGGAAAGAAACCACTCAATTGGAGGAAATTAAAGAATTTTATTCAAAGCTAAGGTCACAGCATAGGAAAATATCAAAAACGGTGCTTCTACCATTCGAGTTTTTTGAAAAATTGGCCAATCTGCCGAACGGAAAAATATTTATAGTGAAGTACCGACGGGCAGTTTTGGGCGGTGTGGCCTGCGTTATTTTGGAAGGTAATACTATGTACGAATGGTTTGCCTGTGAGAATAACGAAAATAATGCAGAGGAGAGAGACGACCGGATTAATAGAATGCTTTCATGTTCGGCGGTACTGTGGCCGGCAATAGAATATGCTGCAAAATCAAACATACACAGATTGGAGTTCATGAATGTTGGACGAGACGATGCAAAAGCTCGCGAGTACAAACGAAAATATGGCGGACAATCGGTAGAGTTAGGTCGATTTCTGACGGTGAACAGACCATTATATTATTATATAGGCAGAATTGCATTAAAGTATATCATTAGCAAATTGAGATTTTTTTAAAAGATAGATTTCATGTTTTTGGTTTAAACATGAATTTACTCAGAAAAATTGAATGGAATTTTAGGAATTGTTTTTAAACAACTTTAAAATAAACCACTATGATAGGCTTTCATCAGAATATTTCCGAGATAAATGCCGAACAATGGCAGCTCTTGATAGAGGCAGCTCCCACGGCTTCTTTTTTTCAAACAAAAGAATGTTACGATTTTTACGCTTCCACTTCATTTATGGAACCTTTTGTTTATGGAGTTTCGGAGGCTGAACATTTGGTTGGAGTTATTTGTGGCTACATTATTGCCGAAGGTGGTGAATTAAAGCAGTTCTTTTCTCGACGTGCTATTGTGCCGGGTGGAGCTCTTTTGTCCGGCAATATAAAAAAAGAAACGCTAGAGCGCTTTTTGTCATTTGTCGGCAAACAGTTAAAACACAGAGTGATCTATCTCGAAATGAGAAATTATAATGATTTTTCATTGTACAAAACAGCTTTTGCTGCTGCGCGATTCCGGTATCAATCACATTTAAACATTCACGTAGATACTTCAAACCGTACAAAAACAACTAACAAAATAAGCGAAAGCAAAAAACGGCAGTTTAAGCTTTCGATGAATCGAGGAGTCAGTTTTGAACAAACAGACTGCGAATACGAAATTGTTGCATTGTACGATTGTTTAAGAAAAACATACGAACAGAAAATAAAAAAACCATTATTTCCTGTTGAGTTTTTTCTCAAGCTAAATAAACTGAGTTCGTCGGCTTTTTTTGTTGTGAAAAATGAGAATCGAGTGGTTGGTGGCCTTGTCACTGTTTTTTTGAAGAATAAATGCCTCTATGAATGGTTTGTTTGCGGCGAAGAATCTGCCGAACTAAAGATATATCCTTCGGTAGTAGCTACAATGGGAGGTATCAATTATGCTTTAGAAAATAATATCAAACGATTCGATTTTATGGGAGCAGGAAGACCGGACAAATCCTATGGAGTTCGAGAATTTAAAAGTAAATTTGGTGGTGATTTAGTGGAACACGGTCGTTTTTTGTATATTTGCAAGCCGTTTCTATACAATATCGGTAAATTTATTATTTTTATCAAAAGCAAAATATGAGTCGCGATTCTGCGGGGATTGATGTTCAAATTTGCTGAAACCTTCCATATATCGGTTGTCGTACTTTATAACAAATGAAGAAACTTATTCTCGTAGCGGGCGCACGTCCCAACTTTATGAAGATTGCTCCATTGATGCATGCTTTGGAAAATCATCCTACCATAAAACCAGTTCTTGTACATACAGGGCAACATTATGATGTAAAAATGTCCGGACAGTTTTTTGATGAACTAAACATTCCTGCACCGGATATAAATCTGGAAGTTGGCTCGGCGAGCCATGCTGTGCAAACTGCAAGAATAATGGAAGGTTTTGAAAAAGTTTGTATAGCGGAACAACCTGACTATGTACTAGTAGTCGGCGATGTGAATTCGACAGCCGCTTGTACATTAGTAGCTTCAAAGTTGGGGATTAAAACAATTCATTACGAAGCCGGACTACGAAGTAACGACCGGACAATGCCGGAAGAAATAAACAGATTGGTAACCGATGCTATTAGTGATATTTTTATAACCACAAGTGTCGATGCCGACGAGAATTTGCTAAAAGAAAATATCCCGACCGTAAAGATCCACATGCTGGGAAATTTGATGATCGATTCATTGGTGGAGCAATTGCCAAAAGCGCAAAAAACAGAATTACGTTTTTCTCTTTTGAATAGATCTGATATGATCTGTTTAGGAGAAGATTTTGCCGAAAAAACATACGGAGTTCTGACTTTTCATCGACCTGGAAATGTTGATGAGAAAGAAAGCTTGGTAAACCTTGTAAATCTGTGGGGCGAAATTTCGAATAAAATACCACTTGTTTTTCCGGTTCATCCACGTACGTATAAAAATATTCAGCAATTTGGTTTGCAAAATCTTATTGATAGCTTTCCTCAACTTTATTTTATCGAGCCATTGGGATATCTGCAATTTATTCATTTAGTGAGCAAGTCGGCTTTTGCACTGACTGATTCCGGTGGTATTCAGGAGGAAACAACATATCTGAATATTCCATGCTTAACTGTCCGGCCAAATACTGAACGTCCGGTAACTGTTTGGGAAGGAAGCAACAAATTGATTAAAACAGATGAAATTGTTTCGGAGGTAAATTCGATTGTTGACGGAAATGGCAAAAAAGGAACTATTCCAAAGTTTTGGGATGGCAGAACGGCTTTGCGAATTGTAGAACTTATTGATAGTTTGTAATATAAAAGATTTATGGATTTTACTCTTAAAACATATCGAAAGCTGTTGATGGCATTGAAAAATGCAGGATATAAGTTTCTTACTTTCGAAGAATGGTGTGAGAGTAAAATTGATGATAAAATTGTAATTCTGAGACATGATATTGATTTGAAGGCAGATCGATCATTGGCTATTGCACGGATAGAAAAGGAATATGGAATTAAATCCTCGTTTTATTTCAGGGCAGGAAAATCAAAAAAGCAAACCAACTGCATAAAACAAATCGTGGCTTTAGGACACGAGATTGGTTATCATTATCACGAATTGTCCACTTTCAAAGGCGATTATATTAAATCAATTGAATATTTTAAAAATCAATTGGCCTACTTCAGGCAGTTTTATCCTGTTCGCACCATTTGTATGCACGGAAGTCCGGCTTCGAAATACGATAATCGCGATTTGTGGAAACAATACAATTACAACGACTTTGGAATCGTAGGTGAGCCATATTTTGATTTTCTGGCTCAACCACAAGCTGTTTATTTTACTGATACAGCTCGAATGTGGGACGGTGAAAAGTACAATGTAAGAGACAAAGCCATAGGAGAGCGGGTAATTCAAACCGAAGAAAACCACACACCATTAATCCATTCTACAACAGATTTGATCGGTTGGATTGAAACCTCTGCTGCGACTCCCATAATGATAACAAGCCATCCTCAACGCTGGACCGAAAACGCAGTCGAGTGGCTGTTGGAGTTTATTTTTCAGAGCTTAAAAAATAGATTAAAAAGATTGCTGATTATCTTCCGATAACCCCATTTGTCAATTTGCTGAAATATTAATGAGCCTTTTTTTCTTAATTATTCCCCTAAAATCTCAAAACGCTCGTTAATCGTTGTTTTTCGTATTATATTTGCAAAAACAACCAAAAAACATGAAGATTTTCTACAAACCGGCTATATATTATTTCTTAGTTGACTTGTTTGTTTTGCTACTTAGCTATTATGTTGTGCTCGACTGGTTTCCTTTAACCACAAACACACCATTCGAAAAATATTCTACATCCTTGTTTTTATATACCCTAGCATGGATTTTGGTTTCGTACTTCTTCAGAAGATATAAAAGACTCAAAAAACACAATTATTTCAAACGGGTTTTATCTCTGTTTTACACTTCACTTATTTTATTCATTTCTTTCTGGCTGCTCTTGCATAATTTTTACAAACCATATTCCGGCTATGTATTGCTTACCGTAACTATTGGTGTTTTTGTAATAAATTATGTATTTGTTACTTTATATTATGCTTACAGGTTTGCGGTGGAGTATAATGAGGTTACGTTGGAAGAACCTAAGGAAAGGATTAATGCCAAGGTAAAATTTGCGGATCCGATAGATGATGAGAGTTACAAGCAATTGTGCCAAGTAATTCAAAACCATTCAAAACCATGTGTTTTGGGATTTTTGCAGAAAAATGTTGACTTGAAAAGTGGTAACACCAAGGTTTTTCTAAACACAGAACCCGAAAACTTAATGCTTTATCCAAATTATCAGTATTCAGCAATTGTTCAGCTTGAGCGATTGAATAATATGCGAGGGATAAATCAGAAACTTTCAATTATTAATGAAAAGTTGGCGGATAATGGTATTTTTATATGCTGTTTCGAATCGAAAAGTACACGAAAAATGCAGATTCTTCAGAAATATCCATGGGGAATAAACTATTTTATCTATACTTTGGATTTTCTGTACAAAAGGGTAATGCCCAAAATTTTTATCACCCGAAATTTTTATTATTTACTGTCGGGAGGCAAAAATCGTATCTTTTCAAAAACAGAAGTACTGGGTAGACTTTATTGTTTCGGATTCGAAGTTGTAAAAGATAGAAAAGTAGACCAACTTACTTATATTATAGCAAAGCGCATCAAACAGCCTGAGAAAGCTCATAAGAGAGTTTATGGCCCGTTAATTCGACTAAAGCGTTTCGGAAAAAACGGAAAAATGTTCGAAGTCTATAAAATGAGAACCATGCACCCTTATTCTGAATATCTTCAAGCTTATATCCACGAAAAAAACAGCTTAAAGGATGGCGGAAAATTTAATAAAGATATTCGGGTTACTTCCTTGGGACGTTTTATGAGAAAATACTGGATTGATGAGTTTCCTATGATTCTGAATTTATTAAAAGGGGATATGAAACTGGTAGGAGTAAGGCCGTTGAGTGCTCATTATTTTAGTTTATATTCGAAAGATTTGCAGGAGTTGCGGGTGAAATTTAAACCCGGATTATTGCCTCCTTTTTATGCGGATATGCCTCAAACGCTCGAAGAAATTCAATTGTCGGAAATGAATTATTTGCTGGCATGTGAAAAAAAAGGAGTATTTTTAACGGATTTAAAATATCTATTCATGATATTGAAAAATATTTTGCTAAAAAAAGCGAGAAGTGCATAGAAACTTGCAGCAAGTTGGACTGAAAATTTTGAATGTTGAATCGAGAAAAAAGATAAGATAACTAACCAATAAAAATCACGTATACAAACAATTATCAGAAGAAAATGGAAGAAGAAAAAGTAAACGGATTACCCGAAAATGCCTACCGTGAATTAAACGATGGCGAGGAATATAAGCCGGTGATGCCGGCGAATGGGAAGTTCGCAGAAGTCAATGCTTGGTCGCTCGGGATGGGGCTTCTAATGGCGGTTGTTTTTTCTGCAGCAGCAGCATATTCCGGGTTGAAAATCGGACAGGTTTTCGAGGCTGCAATACCGATTTCGATTATAGCTGTAGGAGCTTCGGCAGCCATGAGAAAGAAAAACTCGCTGGGACAGAATGTAATTATTCAGTCGATAGGTGCATCATCGGGAGTTATTGTTGCCGGTGCCGTGTTTACCATTCCCGGGTTGTACATTTTACAGTCGAAATATCCTGAAATTCAAGTCGATTTCTGGCAGATATTTTTTTCCTCTTTGTTAGGTGGATTTTTGGGAATTTTATTTTTGATTCCTTTCCGAAAGTATTTTGTAAAAGATATGCATGGAAAGTTACCTTTCCCTGAAGCGACAGCTACCACTGAAATTTTGATGACGGGCGAAAAGGGAGGTACTCAAGCCAAATTATTGATCATAAGTGGACTTATTGGAGGGTTGTTCGATTTTTGCTTTTCGGCATTCAAACTTTGGAGCGAAGAAATTACTTCACGCATTATCCCTGTTGGCGAAATGCTTGCCGATAAAATGAAAATGGTGCTTAAGTTTAATGTAAGTTCTCTGATATTTAGTTTTGGTTATTTGGTTGGACTGCGCTATTCGCTGATTATTACAGTTGGTTCGTTGTTGTCGTGGCTTGTTCTTATTCCGTTGGTAAACGAAATTGGAGTGCTTTCAGCTTCGTTAGGCGGTGGACTTAATCCATTCGCGGCCATGTCGGCTGAGGAAATATTTAAGTTATATGTTCGTCCGATAGGTATCGGTGCTATTGCCATGGCGGGAATTATTGGAATAATCAAATCATCAGGGGTAATTGGTGGAGCGTTTAAATTGGCATTGGGAGTCGGCTCGAAAACGCAGGCAGAAGCAAAAGTGGAGAGAACTCAAAAAGACTTGAAAATGTCGTTTGTGATGCTGTTTATCTTTCTTACTTTGGTTGCTGTATTTGTATTTTTACTTATTGGCGTAAAAATTACTCTTTTGCAGGCTGTAGTTGCGCTTTTAACTGTTCTCATTATATCTTTTCTCTTTACAACAGTGGCTGCTAATGCCATTGCTATTGTAGGTTCTAACCCAGTTTCGGGAATGACATTGATGAAATTGATTCTTTCCTCAGTAATTTTAGTTTCTATTGGGCTTAAAGGCTGGCAGGGCATGGTGAGCGCATTGATAATTGGAGGTATTGTTTGCACGGCTTTGTCGATGGCAGGCGGTTTTATTACCGATTTGAAAGTGGGCTACTGGCTTGGTAGTACGCCTGCAAAACAACAAACGTATAAATTTTTAGGAACATTAGTTTCTGCCGCCACAGTTGGGATTGTAATTTTTATTCTTAATCAGGCTTATGGGTTTGTACAAACACCGGAGCATCCCGATCCGATGACTGCACCTCAGGCTAATGCTATGGCAGCTATTATAGAACCGCTAATGTCGGGTTCGGGCGTGAGTTGGGTGTTGTTGGGCGTTGGAGCTGTAATTTCAGTTTTGATGAACTGGTTAAACATATCTCCTTTGGCTTTTGCGTTGGGAATGTTCATTCCACTTCCATTAAATACACCTCTGGTTGTGGGCGGATTGTTGAATCACTGGTTCTCAAAAAGCACTAAGAACGAAAAACTGAATAACGCCAGAGTACAACGTGGAATTCTTATTTCATCCGGTTTTATTGCAGGTGCAGCTTTGTTCGGAGTGATAGGTGCATTTATTATCTTCTTCACTGGAGATGGAGAAGTGCTGAATTTGAATGTATGGAAAGATCCTGAAAGTAATGGGGCTCAAATTACAGCAGTTGTAGCTTTTGTAGCTTTGTTGGCTTATTTTGTTTGGGAATCGTTCAGAGCAAAGGAAGAAGATTAAATTCAACTATTCTCAAA
>JBBIID010000108.1:0-8753 GCA_037446675.1 Paludibacter sp. | reverse complement strand
ATAATAGAGTAAATTTAATTTGTCGACAAAAAAATCCACATTTGTTTTTCCAGAGGCAGTGGCAATGGCCATTGGTATTTCTTGTTCATTCAAATAATTCAATAGATCTTTGGCTCCCGGCGCAAGTTTCATTTCGTGTTTCAGGCATTCGTTTCTATAAATGACTTCTTTTTCTTCGGTATATCGATCAACTTCCCAATCATTTAATTCTCGCTTAAACAGATATTCGAAGGTGTCTTTACCGTTTCTCCCGTGGATATATTTTTTCTTTTGATCTGGTGTTAGCGTAATATTATAGCTTTCTAAATATTTATCCCATGAGCTTTCCTGATATGCTGAGTCCCAAAATAGAGTACCATTGAAATCGAAAATTACTCCTCCTCTTTTCATAATTATTTTGTGTTGGTATCTTTCATTAGCACAAAAGATATTTTGAGTTTAACTAAAAATGGACTATTTATATGTAACGATAATTGTGGTTATTATTGCCTTCTGGACATGAAAAAAGTTTGTGTAAATCAATCTACACAAACTTCTCATAAAGCCTAGTAATATCACTTTGTTACAACATTTGAGTTGCTTTGGTTACTGTCACTTCAAAAACTCGGGTCAGGAATGAAAATTTTTCTTTCATCATATCATATTCTTCACCTGAGCTTATATATCTGGCTGTACCTTTAACAAGAAAACCTGTACCCGGATAATCTTTGTAGCCCGGAACATCTCTTGTGCCTAAAGTAAGCAATACGTTGTTATTTACATTTACATTTTTCTCGGTTTTCCTGAAACCATATGCGGGAATTAAAATACGCTCATCGTCCGTAACTACAAGAAATGAATTCCATGAGTTTCCACACCCCAGGATGTAATTGACACGACTCCCTCGCATTTTACAACTTCCAGAAATTTATCCGATAATTTTTTTTTGTCAATCATAATTTCAAATATTATTAAGGTTGTTGATTAAAATAATTTAGGTTCCCAGTAACATCTTTTAGGCGAGGTAATAAGACCTTCGGTTTTGAGCGTATTCATTGCTTTATCAACTTCTTTGCGATCGAGGTTCGTTAATTCTACAATTCTTCCGGCATTCAACGGAGTTGCTGCTTTTTTCATTGCTTCCAATACTTGTTCTTTGATATTCATAATACAGTCTGCGTTTTGAATAGTGAATATGATTTTTAATTTTTAGTGATGCAAAATTATGCGTTTGCTTATTTCTAAAAATTAAACTGGCTTAAGAAAAGCAACTACTATCACTTTTTCTTACGAAGTTCGCTCACATATTCGGGTGTCAAACCCAAATACGAAGCAATCATATATTGTGGCACACGTTGTACAAATTCAGGGAATGAGGAACAAAAATGGTTATAAAAATTTTCTTTTGACATTTCGTACATTAGTTTGGATTTTAGCTGTGCAGCTGCAAATCCTTTTTGCATAATTATTCTGAAATATCGTTCCAGTTTTGGCAATTCATTCAATAAGTGATCTAATTTTTCGATACTTATAGAAGTAATTTTTGAATTTTCAATAGTTTGAATGTAGTAATCGGATGGGGCACTGTTGTTGAAACTTTTTAAATCTGAAATCCACCAGCTATCTATTGCAAATTGAACAATTTGTTCTACAGCTTTGTCGTTGATAAAATACATTCGCAAGCAACCTTTTTCTACAAAAAACAAATGCCTACAAAAGCCATTCTCTTGCAAAACATATTCTTTTTTCTTATAGCTTTTTTGTTCAATGTATCTGCTTAAAGTGGCTATGTCACTATCAGTTAAGCTAATGTGTTTTCGTATATCCTGTATTAAATTATCGTTCATTTGATTATTTCTGACTGTCGTTCCATTCAGTTTGAGTGTCGCAAATGTAAAAAATATATTGTGTTTGATAAACTAATACTGTTTAACTTAATTGTTAATAAGGGTGTTTGCCAATTATTTCTGTCGGAGTTTGTCCATATAATTTTTTGAAAGCAGTGGAAAAATGTGATAGACTCTCGAAACCTAAGTCAACATAAATATCTGAAGGCTTTTTACTTTTCTGCGCTAATAGAAAATAGGCTTCTTCGAGTCGTTTCCGGACTAACCAACGACTGGGGGACTCGGTATAAATAGCTTTGAAATCTCTTTTAAAAGCAGATAGACTTCTCCCGGTTAAGGACGAAAACCGTTCTAAACTAACATTAAATTTAAAATTATGATTCATGAATGCTTCCAGATCTATTTTTCCTGGCTTTCTGAAATCAAATAAAATGCCGGCGAGTTCAGGCTGAATTTTAAGCAGAATAATCAAAAGCTCTTCATATTTTAAATCCTCAAAATCTTCTTCCAACTGCATAACACCCTTATAGTAAGGTTTTATTGATTGAATAAAGCTTTCGATCAGCTCCGATTTCGGAATTTGTATCTTTTAATGCGGATTGAGTTTTTAGAGATTGACCTTTGTCCTGAAATTTTTGTAAAAATGGCTCATCAAAACAAAAAAGAATAGGTTCAAACTCATCTTCGCTATCCAGTATTTCATATTTTGCCAATCTGTTTTTCCGGGCTAGGCAAGCATCGCCCGCTTCGAAAGAATAGCTTTTATTTCCATCAAATACACGAATTGCGCCTTTAACGACGTATATAAAAACATTGTCGGGGATATACTGTTCCTGCAAAATATTCCTTCGGGTATCATCTGCTATTGTTCTCATTTGATAGTCATATTTTAAATCCGTTTTTAAATGGATGTCCTAAATATATCAGTATTACAGGCATTAAAAGAAAAGGAATTTCAATTATTGCGAATTTATAATTTCCTGCCTTTAACGCTAATAACATCATTCCTAATAGAAAAATAGCTCTGGCAACATTCCCTATAATAAATGTTTTTGGAAATAAAATTAATACTGATGAAGCTATAGCCCAACAACCAATTATTATACGAATAACTTCATTAATGCCAAGTGAATTCATCATTCCCAAATATTCCAACGATGGCTTCTGGAATGCACGTGCACCATGGCTCAATCCAAAATAAACTGTTGCCAAAATTAGCAAACTACTTATAATTCTCGCTACCATTGATCAATTTTTTTCAATCAGACTATACTTTATCATTGAATCGACTGACTCCAAAATTGTTTCTTCCATGGGAGCAATCGGTTTCCAACCTAATACCTGTCTTGCTTTGTTGTTGCTTACATTTCGGTTCATTTTGGACATAAACAAACTTTCTTTTGCCTGTTCGTTGAATACAGCTGCAATTTTTAAAACCCAATCGGGCAATTTTTTTTTCGCAATTTTTTGAGCAACTTCGGGTCTTTTGTTTCTTATCAGTTCGGCCATTTCTAGTAATGAAATCTGACCGTTGGCCGTGGCAATAAAACGTTGACCATTGGCATTGGGATTTTCCATTACACGGATATGCAAATCGGCTACATCCCGTACATCAACAATATTCAACGGAAGGCTCGGAATGGCTTTTAACTTGCCCAATAATAGCATTTCGAGTAAAATAAAACTTCCTGAAATATGAGCATCCAACGAAGGTCCTAATATAGCCACAGGATTAATAGTAGCAAATTCGAGATCTCCACCATTGTTTTTAATAAAATCCCACGCCATTTTTTCGGCTAAGGTTTTCGATTTCTCATAGAGCGAAAGACCATTGGCATTGGTGTTAGTCCAGTCGGATTCTATTGTTTCTCTACTTTTATCTCTTTGGGTAAAACCTACCGCTCCAAAGTTAGAAGTCATTACAACACGTTTTACACCGCTCTTCTTTGCGAATTTCAAAATCCGTAAAATACCATCTAAAGCAGGACGAATGGCTTCATCTTCGTTTTTAGGCTTTTCGAAAAACACGGGCGAAGCAACGCTTAATACATATTTACAATCTTTCATGGCAACTTCCCAATTGTCGTCTTTAGTCAACTCAGTTTCAACAAACGAAAGATTGTCAAACGAGGTGATACCGTTTGCACTTAAAGTCTTTTTTATTTTTTCAATACTTTTGGCAGAGCGGATGGTTGTTCTCACTTTATACCCTTTTTCCAACAATTGCAGGATAATTCGCATTCCAACAAAACCTGTCCCGCCAGTTACTAAAACTATTTCTTTATTTTCCATTATCTAGAATTTTAAATTAAATCATGGGTGCAAATTTAGAGGCTTTCAGAACAGATTGATTTATTGAAAAGTTCAAAGTAACTTTATTGAAAAGTCCATTTTTAATAATTGGCAGGTATTTAAAAAGTTCAACTTGAAAGTGAATAAAGCATTATCAATAAGTTTAATTTTATCACTTATGCAACGTTTTTACAATCTTAATCATCTTGAATAAAGAAAAATTTATATATTGCAACTCCATTTCTATCATTAAGTGATAGTTCTGTTGCCACAAATTTACACATCATGAAAATACAAAAAACATTTCTCCGAACAATGAATTGGGTTTTATCGGGATTACTGGTACTGTTTGGATTCACCAATTGTGATGCTCCTATGGAATACGGTACGCCCAATGCCGATTATACTTTGAAAGGAAAAGTAATTGATAAAGCGGATGCAAAACCAATAAAAGGTATTCGTGTTGGTTATTCGCCATATCCCTCAGCAGTGGTAATGTATGGAGTGCCTTCTACAACTTATTACAGAACATTGGCTGCCGATACCACTGCTGCCGAAGGCCAGTACAAGTTGACCGAAAAATTTTATATTGGTGAAGTCAGAGAAGACAGTGTGGCCGTTTATGTTCAGGATATCGATGGTGCGGAAAATGGATCGTATCGCGATACTGTTTTATATGTCGATTTCGAAGATGCTGAACTGAGCGGAAAGGCCGGAAACTGGTATTCGGGTGAGCTTACAATAGAAAAAAATATTGAACTGGATAAAAAGACTGAGAGCAATGAATAAAAAACTTTCGTTGCGTAAAAAAATTGGTCTGGAGCTTCATCGTAAAATTCATCAAAATAATGTCCGCTTGCATGAACTGAATACACTTTTCTGGGAATGCACGCTCCGTTGTAACCTTACTTGCCAACATTGCGGAAGCGATTGTCGCTCCATTAGCAACCAACCTGATATGCCGGTTGTCGATTTTATGAAAGTGATCGATCAAATAACACCTCACGTTAATCCGAATCGAACCATGATTATTTTCACTGGTGGCGAAGCTTTGCTCCGGAAAGATTTGGAAGCGTGCGGATTGGAATTATACCGCAGAGGTTTTCCGTGGGGACTGGTTTCGAACGGAATGGCGCTTACACGAAACAGATTGAATTCGTTACTGGCTTCGGGGCTGCATTCGATATTAGCCTCGATGGTTTTGAAGAAGCGCATAATTGGTTGCGTGGTCATCCTAAAAGTTACGCCAATGCTTTGAATGCAGTCGGCATGCTGGTTCAGGAAAAGGAAATCGTTTGGGATGTGGTTACCTGTGTGAACCGAAAAAATCTGAAAGAGCTACGTGAATTTAAAGAATATCTTATCAGTTTGGGTGTGAAAAAATGGCGACTCTTTACAATTTTCCCTGTCGGAAGAGCTGCAGAACTACCCGAATTACAACTGACGAATGAGGAATTTACGTCAGTACTTGATTTTATTCGTGAGACACGGAAAGAGAATAAAATCGGGTTGAACTATGGTTGCGAAGGTTTTCTGGGTAATTACGAGCAGGAAGTCCGCGATCATTTTTATGAATGTTTTGCCGGTGTAAATGTTGCATCGGTATTAGCCGATGGTTCTATTTCAGCCTGTCCAAGCATTCGCGCTAATTTCCATCAAGGGAATATTTATAAAGATGATTTTATGGACGTTTGGAACAATCGGTTTGAGCCTTTCCGTAATCGTGAATGGGCTCGCGAGGGTGTTTGCGCCGATTGTAATCTGTTCCGCTATTGCGAAGGAAATGGTATGCATCTCCACGACGATGAAGGGAAACTTTTATTTTGCCATCACAATAGAATACAATAAAAAAACCTGTTTCAAGTAATTTTGAAACAGGTTTTTTAAAAGATATTTAATCGGAAATTATAATCCGAATTCTGCTTTTATTTTATCTACAAAATCAGTTTTTTCCCAAGTAAAGAGTTCTACAGTTTGAGTAAGCTCTACGCCGTTTCCATCTTTAAATACTTTGGTAACAACTTTTGGCTCGCGACCAACGTGTCCGTATGAAGCGGTTTCTTCGTAGATAGGGAAGCGAAGTTTCAGACGTTCTTCGATGGCTTTCGGACGCATGTCGAAAATCTTATCGATTTTTGCAGCAATTTCACCATCTGATAGTTTCACCTGCGCTGTTCCGTAAGTGTTCACATAAATGTTCATTGGTTTTGCTACACCAATAGCGTAAGCTACCTGTACCAGTACTTCGTTGACAAGCCCTGCAGCCACGATGTTTTTTGCAATATGGCGGGCAGCATAAGCAGCCGAACGGTCAACTTTGGAAGGATCTTTCCCAGAGAACGCACCACCACCATGAGCGCCTTTTCCACCGTAAGTGTCTACGATAATTTTACGTCCGGTAAGTCCGGTGTCACCGTGAGGGCCACCAATTACGAATTTACCAGTTGGGTTTACGTGAAGAACGAAGTCATCTTTTATCAGTTGTTCGAACTGAGTATCCAACGCTTTTACGCGTGGAATCAGAATGTCTCTTACATCCTTACGGATAACAGCCAGCATTTCTTCATCTGCTTCTTCCTGACTTTTAGTTGCCGAAGGTTGTACAAAATCGTCGTGCTGAGTAGAAACAACAATCGTATGTACTTTTACCGGAGCGTTGTTGTCATCATATTCGATGGTAACCTGCGATTTTGAGTCGGGGCGGAGGTAAGTCATTACATTTCCTTCGCGACGGATAGCAGCCAGTTCTTCAACCAGCGCGTGCGATAAATCCAGCGCCATTGGCATCAGGTTTTTGGTTTCGTTACAAGCGTAACCGAACATCATTCCCTGGTCACCTGCACCCTGATTCATCGGATCTTCGCGCTCCACACCGCGGTTAATGTCGCCCGACTGTTCGTGTAAGGCCGAGAAAATTCCGCAGGCGTTTCCGTCGAACATATATTCGCTTTTGGTGTAACCAATGCGGTTAATCACGCGGCGTGCTACCGACTGTACATCGATGTAAGCGTTTGATTTCACTTCGCCTGCCAGCACTACCTGTCCCGTAGTTACCAATGTTTCGCAAGCAACTTTAGAGGTTTTGTCCAATGCCAAAAAATTATCTAATATGGCATCTGAAATTTGATCGGCTACTTTGTCCGGATGTCCTTCCGAAACCGATTCGGATGAAAATAAATATCCCATAATCAACTTTATTGATTTAATGATTAGTAAATACAATTAATAAATTGAAAAATAAAGGGAGTACTCAGAGGACTTTGTAGGGCAGAAAAGAGGTTGCGATTTAGCATTTTTTTCTGTGGTTGCAAGCAGTCCAAATCTCTCCACATTTTTTATCGTGTGCAAAAATACTCAAACTCTTTTGAATAGCAAAAAAATAGAAATATCTTTTACATTTATTTAAAAATGAAACAACGTTTGACCGCTGAATGTTGTGAAGAGGCGGTTAATAAAGGTGAAAGAACCTTATCTTAAATTTGTTGTTATAATAGTCAGAAAATAATAATCTCAAAATTATCGATTAAAATGCAAGATACATTATTAGAAAAAACAGTAAAATCAAAACACCATGAAGATGCCATCTTTGCCGAATTCGATCCTAGGGAAGATAAAATCTTTAGAATTATAGGAAACGATGGAGAATTGTTGCGAGAAGATTTAATGCCGGCTTTGTCGGACGAAGAAATTATAAAAGCGTATAAATCCATGCTTTTTGCCCGGGTGGCAGATGAAATGGCCGTTTCGTACCAACGACAGGGAAGAATGTACACTTACCCGCTCAATAGTGGGCACGAAGCTATTCATATCTCGGCCGGAATGGTGATCCGAAACGATGATTGGCTGGTTCCAGCCTTTCGCGAGCTCGGCGTTATGTTGGCAAAAGGCGTAACATTGAAAGAAATATTCCTCTATTACATGGGAAATGAAGAGGGGAGCAACTTTAAGGTGGCCAAACATGTATTACCCATTTGTATTCCTATTGGCTCACAATATCTTCATGCTACCGGAATTGGTTATTCTGTGAAATATCAGAAAAAAGATGAAGTGGTTTTTCCGTTTATTGGCGATGGTGGAACTTCGGAAGGCGATTTTAGCGAAGCGTTGAACTTTGGAGGAGTATGGAATGTGCCCGTAATTTATACGGTGCAAAACAACCAGTATGCTATTTCGGTTCCTGTTCGGAAACAAACAAAATCAATCAATCTGGCCATCAAAGCCTTGGCTTTTGGAATTCCGGGGGTAAAGGTAGATGGGAATGACTTTTTCGCGATGTATTCGGCCTATAAGCAGGCACATGATTATGTCCGTGCAGGAAACGGTCCGGTGCTTATCGAAGCGTTGACGTACAGAAAGGGAGCGCACACAACTTCCGACGATCCAACGAAATACCGAACCAAAGAAGAAGAAATGGAATGGGATAAAACCGATCCACTGAAAAGAATGAAGAAATTTATTGAACATAAAGGAATTTGGCACGAAGATGAGGAAAAACTTATTGAAGAATACAAATTGGAAGTAGAAAAACAATTTACACAAGCTGAGGAAGAAGCAAAATATAACCTTGACGATGTGTTCGATTATATGTATGTGGAAATGCCGGAAGATTTAAAGAGACAAAAAGAAGAGTACAAA
>JBBIID010000107.1:7706-8782 GCA_037446675.1 Paludibacter sp. | reverse complement strand
TCCAAAGGGAAATGATATTTATTCCTTTTGGGGAGATAAAATAACAAAGACGCTCAATAAGGTGATATCGGAAGTTGAAAAGCCTCAATTGCTTCTTAATCTCACATCCGGAGAATATTTTAAATCGATACACACAAAAAAACTGAAGGCAAAAGTGATTGATGTGGAGTTTTATCAGTATAAAAACGGTGAAGTATCTTCGGCAGTAATTTACATCAAAAGAGCTCGCGGGTTAATGACCCGTTATGTGATTCAGAACAAAATTGATAACGTGGAAGATTTGAAAGGTTTTGATTATGAAGGTTATTGGTTCAATCCTCAGCAATCTACCGAAAACAAACTGGTTTTTATAAAGTAGCTATTTGTTCCGAAATTATTTTGGAGCTTTATAATACAGATAAATTCCAACCCCAAGGAAAACCAAATTTGGTAACCAAACGGCAGCAAAGGGAGACATAATACCACTTACCGAGAAAGTCGTCGTCATGGTGGAGAACAGAATGTACAACGAGCTTAAAGCCAATCCTATTCCGAGATGCAATCCCATGCCGCCTCTTACTTTTCTGGACGAAAGAGATACACCGATAAGAGTCATGATAAAGGCAGCCAATGGCATGGAAAATCGCTTGTAGTATTCATCTTCGAATCCTTGTATGTTTCCTACACCACGTGTTTTTTGCTTGCTAAGATACCTCGATAGTTCAGGATTGTTCATTTGAGCTGCTTCGGCAGAAGTGATGAAAAATTCTTCCGGTTGTACCATGATAGTCGTATCTTTGGCTGTTCCCTTAGTAATGCTTTCGCGCATGCCGTTGAAGTCGCGTTGCAAATAGTCAGTGATTTTCCATTGATAGGCCGAATCCCACGAGACGGTTTGAGCAGTAAGGCGTGAAACGAGTCTTTTGCCATCAAATTTCTCCAATGAAAAGCGATAACCCATATTATTCGAAACTTCATATCTCTCGATGTACATAATCACTCCTTGTTCCACTTCCATTTGCACATTTCGTGCATTCTCTTTTTTTACTTTCTTGATGTATTTGTCACCAAAATCAATCATTACTTTGTTCCCAGTG
>JBBIID010000107.1:693-7696 GCA_037446675.1 Paludibacter sp. | reverse complement strand
ATGTAACCGCCGATAGTAAAAGATATACTGGCAATGACAAAAGCTGATATAAAGTAAGGAACCATAAGCCGCCGGAAACTTACTCCGCTGGCTAAAATGGCTATTATTTCGGTGTTTGTAGCCATTTTTGATGTGAAGAAAATAACAGCAATGAATGTGAACAGCGGACTGAACATATTCATGTAGAATGGAATGAAATTGAGGTAATAATCGAATATTATGGCTTTGAGTGGAGCATCATGTTCGAAAAAATTATCAAGCTTTTCGGTCAGGTCGAAAACGATGGAAATGCTCAAGATAAGTACGATGGAGAAAAAGTAAGTCCCCAAAAACTTTTTGATAATGTAGGTGTCAATTCGTTTTAACCGAAAGTTTCGATAATCCAGTTTCATTAGTTTTAGTTCATAAAGTTTGAGAGTTCGTAAAGCCGAAAGCTTGTAAAGTTTGAAAGTTCATAAAGTCAGATATTCTTTTAAAACTTTCTACTTTCCAACTTAAAAAAACTCAGAGTCTTCTTCCCAGTCGTTCGATCATGTTTCTTTTCCAACTGCTGAAATCTCCGGCAGCGATGTGTTTTCTTGCTTCGCCTACTAACCACAGGTAAAAAGCCAAATTGTGAATAGAAGCAATTTGCAAAGCTAAATATTCTTTACTAATAAACAAGTGGCGAAGATATGCTTTTGAGTATGCTTGATCCACATATGAAGTTCCGAATTCGTCGATAGGACTGAAATCGTTTTTCCATTTTTCGTTTTTCATGTTCATTACACCCTGAGAGGTGAACAACATGCCGTTTCTGCCGTTGCGGGTTGGCATTACGCAGTCGAACATATCCACTCCGCGTTCGATACCTTCCAGTAGATTCTGTGGCGTTCCTACACCCATTAAATAACGGGGTTTATCTTTCGGAAGTATTTCGTTCACCACTTCAATCATTTCGTACATTTTTTCGGTAGGTTCACCTACTGCCAATCCTCCAATCGCATTTCCTTCGCGTTCCTGCGAAGCTATAAACTCGGCAGATTGTCGGCGCAAGTCCGGATAAACGCAACCCTGAACAATGGGAAAAAATGTTTGAGAATAACCGTATTTTGGAGTGGTTTCGTCGAAATGTTTCAATCCACGTTCCAACCAGCGGTGGGTGAGTTCCATCGACTTTTTTGCATACTGATAATCGGCTGTTCCGGGAGTACATTCGTCGAAAGCCATGATGATGTCTGCTCCGATAGAACGCTGAATGTCAACAACATTTTCGGGGGTGAAAAGATGCTTGCTTCCGTCGATGTGAGAGCGAAAAGTAGCACCTTCTTCTTTTAATTTTCTGTTCTCGGACAATGAAAAAACCTGAAAACCACCGCTGTCGGTGAGAATCGGACCATTCCAACCATTAAATTTATGCAATCCACCTGCTCGCTCGAGCGTGTCAATACCCGGACGAAGATACAAGTGGTAAGTGTTGCCAAGTATAATCTGAGCCTTGATATCTTCTTTTAATTCTCTTTGATGAACAGCTTTCACCGATGCCACGGTGCCAACAGGCATGAAGATGGGTGTTTCGATAACGCCGTGATCCGTAGTTATTTTTCCTGCACGTGCATTCGAATTCGGATCGGTATGCTGAATTTCAAAAGTCATTAAGATGGAGAATTGATAAAGTTCGTAAAGTTAATAAAGTTTGAAAGTTTATAAAGTTCAATTAAATTCCTTTTATAAAATTTTCAAGAATTTTTTGTCCGGCTTCGCCCGATTTTTCGGGGTGAAACTGAACAGCGTAGAAATTATCTTTGTGTATTGCCGAGCTATAATCCTGAACATAATTTGTTATGGCTATCGCGTTTGCACAATTTTCCACATAGTAGCTGTGAACAAAATACATGTACGCGTTTTCTACCACTCCGTTGAAAAGTCCGCTTTTAAGTTCGGAGATATTGTTCCATCCAATTTGTGGGATTTTCAAACCTGCTTCAGGAAAAAGTTTTACCTGCTGATCGAAAATACCGAGACATTCGGTGTCGTTTTCTTCGGAATGTTTACACATTAGCTGCATTCCCAGGCAAATACCCAATACAGGTTGTTTAAGAGAGCAAATTAGTTTGTCCAATCCTTTTTCCATCAGATATTTCATGGCCGAAGAAGCTTCGCCAACTCCGGGAAATATAACTCTGTCGGCAGCGCGGATTTCGTCGTGATTGTCAGTTACAACAGCATTAATGCCAATTCGCTCCAATGCAAAGAGCACTGAACGAATATTTCCCGCATTGTATTTGATAATTACAACTTTCATACGCTTTAAAAGGACGATTTGTTAAAATTCATAAAGTTTATAAAGCAATTGAGTTCCCTTTTGGGACAATACTTTATAAACTTTATCACTTCAAACTATATAAATTGCTAAATTAATTTATTCGTAGCCGTATCAGGAAAAACAATGGTTGGCTTGAAGGTTTTTGCTTCTTCCATTTCCATCATTGCATAGGATAAAATAATAATTACGTCGCCGGGTTGAACTTTTCTGGCTGCTGCACCATTCATGCAGATAACACCAGAACCACGCTCGCCGGGGATAATATACGTGTCGAATCGCTCACCGTTATTGTTGTTTACAATACTTACTCTCTCATTCGGAATCATATTCGCAGCATCTACCAAATCCATATCGATGGTTACACTGCCTATATAATTCAGATTAGCTTCGGTGATACTAACTCTGTGAATTTTAGATTTTAAAACGTGGACTAACATAACATTAACTGGAAACGTTGAATTTTTGGGAATTATACAATTTTGGTTGTATGTTTGTTCATTATCCCCAATTTCAACTGTTATTTATATCTTATATTGTCAATCAATCTCACTTCGCCACAATAAACTGCAATGCAACCTACAGTCGGTGTTTGCCAGTTATTTACGGTTTGTAAGGTGGTTGTGTCGACTATTTCGAAGTATTCCACTTCCAAAACATCGACTTGGTTAATTTTTTCGATAACAAAAGCTTTTAGGCTTTCGGGTTTCATTTCGGCTGCAAAGGTACGACTTTCAAACAGAACTTTCGATATTTCAACTGCTTTTTTACGTTGTTCGGCTGTCAATCGTTCGTTTCGGCTACTCATGGCAAGTCCGCTTTCTTCTCTTACAATCGGACAATCGATGATTTTAACGTCGAATTTCAAAATATCCACCATTCTGTGAATAATAGAAAGTTGTTGAAAATCTTTTTCCCCAAAGTATGCTTTGTCGGGTTGTACTAATCTGAATAGCTTTTCTACAATTTGAACTACTCCATTGAAGTGTCCCGGTCGGAATTTACCTTCCATTACTTTGTCCAATCCTCCGAAGTCAAAGTCGAATTGTGTGTTGAGTTCAGTCTCGTCGTACACTTCATTGGGTTCGGGAGCAAACACCAACATACAGCCGGCTCCTTCCAAAAGCGCTTTGTCGCGCTCAACATCTCTGGGATATTTTTTTAAATCGTCAGGATTATTAAACTGCGTGGGGTTTACAAATATGCTCACTACGCAAATGTCATTTTCTTTCACACATCGAGATACTAATTCTAAATGTCCGGCATGTAAGGCTCCCATTGTAGGTACAAATCCTATCGATTTACCTTCAGATTTAAATTTTTCAATTTCAGCAGTTAACTCTGCTTTTGTATGAACAGTTTTCATTCATTTTTTAGTTTAAAAGCAAGCCGTTGAAAGCTTGTTAATTCCTTTTTGTAAATTGGCTGCAAAAATAGTAAAACTTATTTGTATAATCATTCGAAATCTTTACAGAAAAAACTCATTAAAATATGGGCTAAATAAAATCGAGCCGTATATTATTGAAACAAAAACGACTAGAGTAAAGATTTGCAGCAAGGTTAAACTTTTATAATTTGTGAAATGGGTTGTTGAGGAATAATCGAATATGTTATTTTTTAAGTTGCTGATATTTTGATAGATACAACAGAGTGGTTAAGCCAAGTTTTTTGTTTATTTTGTCATTTGAATAAATTCGGTTAACATTTGCTGCGGCGCATCTTGTTTATATCCGATTTTTTTTATATATCTTTGCATACCGAAATTGATTGAACAAGAGTCGGTTCTAACAGAAAGCATGAAAAAAGTTACAAAAGTTTTATATATTTCGCAGGAAATATATCCTTATTTGCCTGAATCCGAGTTAGCGAACATGGGAAGGTATTTACCGCAAGCAGTACAGGACAGAGGTCGAGAAACCCGCACATTTATGCCTAAGTTTGGGGCTGTAAACGAACGCCGCAACCAACTTCACGAAGTAATCCGTCTCTCGGGGATGAATTTAATCATTGACGATACCGACCACCCACTGATAATTAAGGTGGCTTCTATTCAATCGGCACGCATGCAGGTTTATTTTATCGATAACGATGATTATTTTCATCGGAAAAATACAATTGCTGACGAAGACGGTCAGGAGTACGAAGATAATGATGAACGCACGATATTCTTTGTTAGAGGAGTAATGGAAACTGTAAAAAAATTACGCTGGACTCCGGATGTAATTCATTGCCAAGGTTGGATGACTGCTCTAGCACCTCTTTATATCAAAAAAGCTTACAACGACGATCCTTTCTTTAAACATTCGAAAGTGGTTTACTCCATTTTCAATGATGATTTTAAAAGACCTTTCAAAGACATATTTGCAGAACGATTGCTGCTTGAGGGCATTGAAAAAAGACATGTATTTCAGGTAAAAGATAAAGTCATTGATTTTGTGGCTTTATCAAAACTGGCGATCGATTTTTCCGACGGAGTTATTCAGTCGAGTCCGGTAGTAAATGAGCAGGTTCTTAAGTATGTTGAAGAAAATAATGTAAAATTCTTACCATATCAGTCGGGCGAAGACTATGCCGATGCGTATGTTCAATTTTACGACAACTTAAAATAAAATCAGGCAATTTTCGGTTACAATAATCATTAGTTTTACAATTTTTACTTTTTGTATGAGATCTCGATCATTTATTTTGCTCACCTTAGTAGCAATTTTCTTTTTTTCTTGTGCAGATGACCTTACAAACGTTGGAGTATCCATTCAGCCGGGTTCGGATGAGATTTCAGTGAATGCCGATACATTCCATGTGGTAACCGAAAACGTGTACGTGGACTCTATTTACACCCGTCAGGATTCTTTTTTGTTAGGAACTTTCTATAACAATAAGTACGGATCGACTACAGCAGACATTTTAGCTCAGGTCGAATGTCCGGTTGGTTACAAATTCCCTTCGAATGCAGTTGCCGACTCAGCTATCGTGTATATGTACTATACAACATGGTTTGGCGATGATTTGTCGCCTATGGATGTAAGTATTTATGAAATGAACGTGAATACATTTAAATATTCAGAACCATATTATAGTAATTTGAATGTAGCGAATTATTGCGATAAGTCAAAATTGCTATCACATCGATTGTTCACAGCCAGTGGAGTTTCAACTGCCACTACAAAAGCAGTGAAATTTCCATTGCCAAAGACTTTTGTGGATAGATTGTCTAAAGACTCTTTATTTATGAGTTCCGATAATTTTCTTAAATCGTTTGGTGGATTTTATATTACTTCAAGCTATGGCTCTTCTGCTATTCTTAATGTGAGTCGTATTCTTATGCAGTACTATTATCATCATACTATTTCGAAAAATGGAAAAGATACGACTATTGTAACTGCTGTTCCTTTTCCTGCAAACGAATGGGTAAGACAAGTAAACCGCTACGTGCACGAAGACAGATCGGAAAAAGCGAAGTTGAGAGACACGATTAATTATAATTATGTTTCTTCTCCTGCAAATCTGGAAACAAGAATTAAGATTCCTCTTGCAAGAATGAATGACAGTATCTATTCTAAATTGGCCAATAAAAAGTTGTCGATGAATAGTGCATTGTTGAAAGTGGAGGTTGCTGAAATCGATGATTCGTCACTGCCTGTTCCGCTTACGTCGTATCTTCTTCTTATAAAAGAATCGGCAATGAAAAGGTTCTTCGAAAATAATGAGCTGCCAAACGATACTTGTGCCATATTGGGTAAATACAATGCCGTATTAAATGATTCGACAAACGAATACGATTATTATTATAGCTTTAATACAGCCAAACTGGTAGCAAACGAAATAAAAAATAAGTCATATCTGACAAATGAATATTTGAACATGAGACTTATTCCGGTGAGAGTTACCATCGATTCGAATAGTTCTGTTACTGAAGTAAAACATCAATTCCTTTTCACAGGAGTAACTCTGAAGAGTGGCTCAAATCAAGAATCGCCAATGAAAATAAATGCGGTTTTTAGCGGCTTTTAAGTCATAAATAACTGTTTACATTATTTTTATTCAAAATAGATTGTATTTATATATCAAGAAAATATTTTTAGAATTATGCTTTATCCATTAAAATTTAGTCCGATACTTAAAGATAAGATTTGGGGAGGAAAAAAACTGAAATCTATATTCAATAAATCTGCCGAAACTGATAAGTTAGGAGAGAGTTGGGAGCTTTCAGGATACGAAGGAGATGAATCTGTGGTGACAAATGGATCGCTTGCAGGAAATAATCTTACCGAGTTGATGGAAATTTATATGGGTGAATTGATTGGCGACAAAATATTTGACGAATACGGCCTTTCGTTTCCATTATTGTTTAAACTGATCGATGCAAATGAAAATTTGTCAATTCAGGTACATCCGGGCGATGAAGTGGCTGCCGAACGCCACGATTCTTATGGAAAAACTGAGATGTGGTATGTAATGGATGCCGACGAAGATGCTGAATTGATTATCGGATTTACCAAAGATTGCACGAAAGAAGAATATGTGTCGGCTTTGGGAAATGACAAAGTGGAAGACCTCCTACAAAAAGTAAAAGTACAAAAAGGAGATGTATTCTTTATCCCGGCTGGTTTGGTTCACGCCATTGGAAAAGGGGTGGTGGTAGCCGAAATTCAACAAAGCAGCGACATTACTTACAGAATATACGACTATAAACGAACTGAC
>JBBIID010000107.1:0-682 GCA_037446675.1 Paludibacter sp. | reverse complement strand
ATGAGCGCGAACTTCACACAGAACAAGCGTTGGATGTTATCAATTTCTCAGCATCAAAAAATCCGAAAACAGATTATATCGCAAAACTAAACGACTCAACTAATTTGGTGACTTGCGAGTATTTTACCACGAACATCGTAAAATTCAACAAACCGCTAGAGCTTAATTATGTTACTTTAGATTCGTTTGTAGCCTACATGTGTCTAGAAGGTTCTTTCGCAATAGAAAGCGATGGAAATGAGGCCGTGGAAGTTTCGAAAGGTGAAACAGTACTGATTCCGGCATCTCTTAATGAGTTGTCTTTGATTCCTTCAAGCGAAGCTACTCTTCTGGAAGTATACGTAAAATAAGTTTCAATCGTTATTTTGCCCTTCCAACTGCGGATGAAAATGATAAACATCTTCGTATAAGGTGTTCTTTATCATTTCGAAATGAGTATTGGCGAAATGGTAATCGTTGCTCATAATTAGCATTGGGAGTAAAAATCCGGTGCCATGGTACGGTGGTTGGGCATAATAATGTGATAAAACTTTGAATCCTATATTCTCGTAAAATTTTATCCGGCGTATTGCATTCGGATTATTGGGCATTTCTACTTCCAGAACTATTGGTAATAAGTTTTTTTGTTTAAATAAACTAACGGCCATCGAACCTTTTTTCTGTCCGCGAAATTGAGGAACAA
>JBBIID010000106.1:4926-8817 GCA_037446675.1 Paludibacter sp. | reverse complement strand
CTACAAGAACGAATTCCTGTAGTTTTTCATTTACACAATTTATTGGACAGTGTCTGATGCCATTCGTTTATACGGGAAAAACGGGTATCGTTCCATCCCTAATTATGGACAATACATAAATGTTGAGAATAGTCGTTGTTTTGAAAAGCGGCTTATTTAAATCAGAAAAATCAACGAATATAAAATAAGGAGAAAAAATAACTTCATCATTCTTTCAACTTTAGTACTTCCGAAGCTCTCGGGAGTACTAATTTTAAGCATTGTTTTTATTCTTCACAGTATCTCACCTCTACCCCATTTTCGTGAAGCAAAGCCAACGACTTGGAACAGATATTCCGGGTACAAATAAGCGTAATTTCCACTCCTGGAACTACACCTCTTATTTGCCGGACAGTCTCGACAATCTTTGCAGCATCTTTTTGGATGATGCGGCTTTTGATTACTTTTCGTAATCCCAAATGATTTTTGCCGATTTCTTCCAATTGAACCCGGGAGGATAATCCGTAATGCGACGGGGCAACTTCCATAATTTAAATTTGAATCAGAACAATTTAGGAGCCGTTTTATCTGCTGAATCCTCCGAAATTCCGTTGTGGAAATGGCAAACAGCATATACCACGCACTGCTCACATTTGGGGTTCGTAGGCCGACAAATTTCGCGACCCAAAAAAGAAATCGCCATTCCAATATCGTTCCAGCGTTCTTGCGGCACAATTGCCATTATCTGTTTTTCAATTTTTTCGGGTTGAGTACCTTTAGCAATACCAATTCTCGGAGCCACCCGTACTACGTGCAAATCAACAATCACACCTTCGCCTTTATCGCCCGACTCGCGAATGATCACATTGGCCGATTTCCGTCCGATGCCCGGCAGTTTGGTTAATTCGTCCTGCGTATGGGGAATTTTATCATCATCGCCCACCATTTGTGCCAGCTTTACCAGCCACGAAGCTTTATTCCCGAAATTTCTTACCGTGTTGATGTAAGGAAAAAGATCGTCGGCAGAAGCTTTGGCGAGGCTGTTTATCGACGGATAGGCCGCGAAGAAAGCCGGAGCAAGCTCATTGATATGTTTGTCGGAATCCTGCGCCGAAAGGATAACCATTGCCAGCAATTGATAGCGGCTTTTATAGTCGAGAGGGTGTTTGCGCTTTGCGTACTGATCCATTAGAGGTTCAAGATAAGGTAACCAATCCTGTGTCATAGTTGTAATTATTTTCGATTGTATAGATAAAACATTTTAACGGTTTTTTGTTCAAATTTTCTAAAATCATTTTCTCTCGTTCATCACACTCGCCACGAAAGTGTCACCGGTTACGTTTACCACTGTCCGCAACATATCCAACGGCCGATCAAGCCCCAGAATCAGCGCGAGTCCTTCAATAGGAATTCCAACAGACGATAATACCATTACCGTCATCACGATGCTACCTCCGGGAACACCGGGCGTACCAATCGATGCCAGAATCGTCAGCGCAACGATGGTCATTATTTGCGCAAAACTCAAATCGATACCGAAAATCTGAGCAATGAAAAACACGGCAATCACCTGATAGCAACTTGTTCCGTCCATATTTATCGTTGCTCCCACCGGAAAAACGAAGGAGGAAACTTCTTCCGAAATGCCTAATTCCTTTTGCGACTGCTCTATCGTAAATGGTAAAGTAGCCGCGCTCGAACTGGTAGAAAAAGCCACTAATTGTATCGGGAAAACAGCCTTCAAATAATCCTTTATCTTTGTTTTTGTAAAAAGTTTTATCAAAACCGGATATAAAACATAAGCCAACACCAAAAGAGATACGATCACTGTAAGCGAATACATTCCCAAAGCGGCAAACATGTCTTTGTCACCTGCAAAATCGACGACTAATCCCGCCATAAGAGCCAAAACACCAAAAGGAGCAAGCATCATAATCATATCCACAATCTTCAGAATGACCACATCGATTGCATCAACAATGGGCAGCAATACTGCCGTCTGCTTCTCGCCCACCACAACAATTGCGATACCAACCAGCAGCGCGACAAAGATAATCTGAAGCATTTTGCTGTTGTCACTTCCCGCAGCAAAAATATTTTCAGGAACAATATCCGTCACAAAATCCATGAAAGTGGTATTTTTCAACTTCTCGGCACTTTCTGTTTTTGATGTTACATTGTCAAAGAATTTCGATTTGTATTCATCTGCCTTTTCACGTGGAAAGAAATTTCCGGGTTTCACCAAATTTACCATCCCCAACCCGAAAACAACGGCAAAAGCTGTAGTAGCGATATAAATGGTCAGCGTTTTTAGTCCAATCTTCGATAGCTTTTTCATGTCTTTCATCCCTGTCACTCCTTTTATTAGTGAGATGAACACCAATGGGACTGCAATCAACTTAAGCAACTTGATAAAAATTGTTCCCCAGGGTTTTATCCATTGAGATAGAAACTGACCGAAACCCAGTAATATGAAAATATAACCGACAATTACCCCGGCAAGCATTCCCAAAAGAATTTTTACATAAAGCGGTGTTTTTCTGATTCCTTTCATCTTTTTTACGTCTTTTTTGCAAAGCTAATAAATAATAAAAGCATTTCAAAGTCGCCAATCGAATATGGGTTATAAAAAAGCAGCCGCCCGCAAGCGGACGACTGCTCTTGATTTTGAATGGCAAAAATCGCGTGTTTTTAATCCTCTTCTTTTTTCGAGGCTTCGTATTCTTTCAATAGTTTATCCTGAATATCCATTGGCACTAGCTCGTAGCTGGCATATTTCATACTAAATGAAGCACGGCCTCCGGTCAACGAACTCAAAGTAGTAGAATAGCTTCCCAATTCTTTCAGCGGAACTTTTGCCGAAAGTTTTTCGAAACCTTTCTCACTTTGCATTCCCATAATAATGGCTCTACGTCCCTGAAGGTCGCTCATCACGTCTCCCAATCTGTCGGAAGGAGCCATTACTTCCACATCATAAACCGGTTCGAGCAATTTTGGACCTGCATCTTTAAATGCTTGTGCAAATGCATTGCGGCCAGCCAAACGGAACGAAATTTCGTTCGAATCTACCGGGTGCATTTTACCGTCGTAAACAATGACGCGAACATCGCGTGCATACGATCCGGTTAAAGGTCCTTGCTCGATACGATCCATTACACCTTTCAAAATAGCAGGAATAAAGCGGGCATCAATTGCACCACCAACAATACTGTTGATCATTACAAGTTTACCGCCCCATTCCAAATCGTAAGTTTGCGTATCACGGTTGCTGATTTTATATTCCTGACCGCCAAAACGGAATGTATCCGGTGCAGGCATGCCATCATAATATGGTTCAATAATCATGTGAACTTCACCAAACTGACCGGCACCACCCGATTGTTTTTTGTGACGATAATCGGCACGGGCATTTTTAGTGATTGTTTCGCGATAAGGAATTTTTGGTTCTTTAAATTCTATCGCAATTTTATCATTGTTTTCAATTCTCCATTTCAAGGTGCGTAAATGAAACTCACCTTGTCCGTAAAGAATTGTTTGCTTGAGTTCTTTCGATTGTTCAATGACCCATGTCGGATCTTCCTCGTGCATTCTGGTCAGAATTTCGCTCAGTTTTTCTTCGTCTGCTTCCGAAGCAGCTCTAATGGCACGACGATATTTTGGATCGGGGTATTTAATTTCTTTGAAATCGTACTCGCAACCTTTGGCGTTCAATGTATTGCCGGTACGCGTATCTTTTAGTTTTACTGTTGCTCCAATATCACCTGCTACAAGTTCTTCTACTTTTGTGCGGATTTGACCTGCTACAGAGAATATCTGACTTAGTCTTTCTTTCGAGCCACGGTCGACATTCTGCAAATCGTCACCTTCCTTTACTTTTCCGCTCATTACTTTAAAGTAAGAAACTTCACCAAT
>JBBIID010000106.1:357-4862 GCA_037446675.1 Paludibacter sp. | reverse complement strand
ATCGGGCTTCACTTCCACGCCATCCATTGTTTTTGGTTTCTCGGTTTCGTTTACGCTCGGCACTACATTTCCCAAAAATTCCATCAAGCGGCGAATCGCCATATCTTTTCCTGCGCACAAACAGAAAACGGGGAACATATCTCGGTGAAGTAATCCTTTGCGAATTCCAAGTCGCATTTCATCTTCGGTAAGCGAGCCCTGATCGAAAAATTTTTCCATCAATTCCTCATCATGTTCAGCCGCAGCTTCCACCAATGCGTTATGAAGCTCCTGCGCTTTTTCCATTTCGCTGGCAGGAATTTCCAAAATATCAGGAACACCACCATCGGCTTTCCATTGGTATAATTTCATTTTCAGCACATCCACAATCGCGTTGAATTGCGACCCTGTACTGAGGGGATATTGAATTTGAACCACTTTATTGCCGTAGCTTTCTTTCAATTGAATCATAGTTTTTTCGAAATCAGATTTCTCGTGATCCAACTGATTGGCAATAAAAATTACTGGTTTTTTGAATTTTTCTGTGTAACGAAAGTGATTGTTGGTTCCGACTTCTACACCGTATTGTGTGTTGAGGAGGATTAGCGAAGTATCGGTTACGTTGAGGGAAGTCACCACGCCGCCAATAAAATCATCAGAACCCGGACAGTCAATAAAATTCAATTTTTTGTTATTCCATTCTGTTTGAATAATGGTAGAAAAAACAGAATAGCCATACTCTTTTTCAACTGGGAAATAGTCAGACACTGTGTTTTGTCCACTAATTGTGCCTCTACGTTTTATAACACCACTCTCGAAAAGCAAAGCTTCTGCAAGAGTGGTTTTCCCGGCGCCGGAACTACCCAATAATGAGATGTTCTTAATTTCATTTGATTGATATACTTTCATACTGTATTAAAATTTAATGAATTAATACTAAAAAATTGACCATTTTTTCTTTTATGAAAAATCGAATGGCAATGTATGAAATCTATCTTAAAAGTGAATATCTGTTTGTATGTTTTACAACATTAATTTGAAATAGGAATGTAACAGGGCACTGGAAAAGAGTAAAAAAGCTAGTTTCTAATCTGCCGTAATTGTCTATTTTCCAAAGCAAAATAGAGCAGGGAAATAATACAAATTAAGGCAATAGAAGCAAAAACGGCATAGCTATTTTCGGCAGTAAAGTAAGTGATTAATGAGAAAAGCAAAGTGCCCAAAAGAACGAAAATAAATGTTACCAAATTAAGATAACCAACCATATCGCCAAGTTTACGACCAACATCCGATTTCTGCAACATCGACAGACAAGGGATTTGGAAAAAACCGCCCATAAAAGCAAACAAAAATATCAGAAAAGTGAAAATTTCAAATCGAAGCGGAAATAAAACAATAACCATCAGACTCAAGATCATCCCTATCAAGCCGATTAATATTAATCCGGGCTTCACATCTTTTCCCGATATTTTTCCGGCTATCCAACTTCCAAGCGCAATGCCAACGGCAGCAAATGCCATTACCAAACCGGTCGTTGCATTGGAGGCATGATACGCATTTTTAGTGTGTATAACCAAATTCATTTGTAACATCCCTCCTATCAACCAAAAAGTAGAAGCTCCCAAAATGGCAGTGTTCACATTTTTATGTTTCCGTGCAAATCGAAACGAATCGATTAAAAACAAAAACGGATTCAACGTTCCCAAGTTCAATTTATCTTCCGGCAGTTCCTTGGCTCTAATACTTCGTGTAACAACATATCCAACCAAAGCCAATCCCAGAAACAGCACATACACAACCCAACGATACGATAAATCGGAAATCAACGAAGCAGTTACTGTACCTATCAGAATCCCCAGAAATGCCATCATTTCGAAAACTCCACTTCCAAACGAAACACCTTCCTCACCGCCAATATCACGAATCAAACTGTATTTGGACGGTGAATACAGACAACTTTGAATCCCCATCAGCAGCACCGAAACAATAGCCAGTATAACCCAATGGAAATAAAACGCCACCGAGGCTACCAGCATTATCGGCAATTCCAACAATTTGAACAAGCGGAATACGGCTGTTTTAGAATAGACTACGGCAAGCCGACCACCCAACGGGGAAAGAAACAAATAAGGAATAACCAGCGAGGCAGAAACTATGGAGATAAGCTGCGATTGAGTCAACCATGTTGGCAACGACCAACCCACCGCCATAAATATAATGCAGTTTTTCAGAAGATTGTCGTTGTAAACTCCGAGAAAGTTACTGAAAAACAAAGGTGTCCATTTGCTGCGTAAAAACATAAACTCCTTTGTTACGACTTTTTCAACGAGAAAATAAAACTCAGTCCGCCACCAGGTACATTCTTAGCCGAAATCGTACCGCGATGAAAAATCACTGCATTCTTTACAATAGCCAGTCCGAGTCCGGTACCGCCCATTTTTCGACTACGACCTTTGTCAACACGATAGAAGCGTTCGAATAACCGATTCAAATGCTCTTCAGAAACTCCTACTCCATTGTCGCTGAACGAGAAATAATAATACTGTTCATCCTCACGATAGCAATTTATGTCGACGTTCAGCTTCAGTCCGGCATAAGCCAGTGCGTTGTCCAACAAATTACGGAAAATTGAATAAATCAATGATCGGTTGCCTTGAATTTTTACTTCTGCCGGAAAGTTGGTCGACACCACAAAGCCTTTTTGCTCAATTTCCAAATGGAGATCATTCAACACATCGGAAACAACCTCTGAAATATCACAGGTTTCTTTTTCGAACATGCGTCGGCCTTCGTCAATTTTATTTAATGTGGAAATATCCTGTAATAAATCGCGAAGTCGTTGGGCTTGCTGAAAAGAGCGTTCGATAAAGAATTTCTGACGAGCCGGATCAAGATTCGGGTTTTCCAAAATGCTTTCCATATATCCCAAAATAGAGCTCACCGGCGTTTTCAACTCATGCGAGATATTCTGTGTAAGATGACGTTTCAATTCATTTTCATGCTCCTGAACAGAAATATCATTAATTGAAATTTCGAAAGTATCATCCTGAAAAACAATACACTGAACAGAAAACACTCTACTCCCTTTTTGAATGGTAAGCCGTTTTTTGTTCAACTTCTTATACATCAGGTTTTGATCGATAAACTCATTCAAATCAGTAAATTCAGGTGTTGAGAAAATTTCATCCGAAGTTTCGATATGTTTATCGGATATAATATTGGTGTATTGTATAAACTGAGTATTTGCCAGAATTTCCTCTTTTTCAGAAGAAAAAATCCCAAGCCCTTCCTGCGAAATCTGCAAGTGAGTAATCAGTTTTTCGCGTTCGCGATAAACCTGATCTTTTGTTATCAGCAAAAGCTTATACATTTGCACAATATTTTTACTTATCTCTCCCAATTCATCATTAGGGAAGTCAATATCCGTATCGGCAATTTCCTGTTTTTCGGCTTTCTGAGTAAAAATTCGAAGACGATCGATGGAACGCGTAAAATTCCGGGAAATGATATAAAGCGCAATAACAGCCAAAATGAAAACGAAAGCCATGAAATTAAGGAAAAACGTATTGGCTTTCAGCATGCTTACCAAACTTACATTATAAGGCAAAGCACTCCGCACATATCGTTCGCTGAACCGATGAGCGAGGTAATAATAATCCTTGCCCGTAGAAACGGAATGCCGTATCGCTTTTCCATTTTCTGAAACATTCGACATTTCCACTTCCGGCCGATGCAAATGGTTTTCTAGTTTCACACCTTCATGCACGAACGAATCGAATATCACCACACCCTGAAAATCAATGACCGTAACGCGTAGAGCACTATCGGGGAAGAGTGCAATGTAATTTTTCAGACTCCTCCAGTCGGGCGACTTTTCCTGAATAAACTTGTTGATCGTAAAATTATAAGTGGAAAGCTGTTGATCGAGTTGTTCTGTGCGAAATTCTTTTTCTCTGCGATATTGAAAAAAACAGATGATCAACATCATTAGAAAAAATATACTGAAAAAGTAAAGAAATATGCGTCGGTTTAGAGTCATTCTAATTCCAGATTTTAGATTGAAGATTTCAGACTGAAGTTAAGCCCTCAATCGTATATCGTAAATCTTCCATTGTAAATAAGAGATGTTTATTCTTCAAAACAATATCCGTATCCCAAGCGGGTTACGATATTTTTGCCGTAAGGACCAATCTTTTTACGCAAACGGGTGATGTTCACATCAATCGTTCTGTCAAGTACCACCACTTCGTCGCTCCACACACGCGTAAGCATTTCATCGCGCGAAAAAACACGGTTTTTATTTTCCAAAAATAGTTTCAGAATTTCAAATTCTTTTTTAGTGAATGGCACTTCAACTCCTTCGAGCAATACTTTTTTATTGTCCATGTGCATTTCCAGTTTCTCGTACGACAAGTGCTGAGTAACGGCAACAGGAGCTTTGTTCGATTCTATACGTCTCAGTATCGCTTTTACACGGGCAAGTACTTCACGGATAGAAAATGGTTTGGCAATGTAATCGTCCGCAC
>JBBIID010000106.1:0-306 GCA_037446675.1 Paludibacter sp. | reverse complement strand
CGGGATATTGGCAGTTTTAGGGTTTTCACGAAGGTGACGCGCCATTCTGAAACCGGACATTTCGCCCATCATTACATCCAGCAAAAGCAAGTTGTACGCAGTAATATCTTTTTTCAATGCTTCTTCGGCCGAGTATGCCACATCAACCGTATAACCTTCCGTTTCAAGATTGAACTGAAGAATTTCACACAAATCTTCTTCGTCGTCGACAACTAAAATACGATATGGATTCATATTTATTTTTAGATTAATATTTCGTTACAAAGAAACAAATGTTATATTTCTACACTGTGTAATAACTATTAC
>JBBIID010000105.1:0-8844 GCA_037446675.1 Paludibacter sp. | reverse complement strand
CTGCCGACTAATATCCTTTTAATCCCAGGTGATCATGACATACATAGAGACTCTGTTAAGCAAGCATTAAGAGAACTTAATAATGAAAAGACTCCCGGATATAAATTGAATGAAGTGAAGTTCAAAAATTTCCAAAGATTATATATGGCAATTAAAGGAATAAATTTTAATTATGAAAATCTTGTGTTTGATAAAATTATAATTGATAATATTTTAATTTTAGGTATAAACTCTAATTTTTATGTTGGTCAGAATGAATCAGATGGTTATCTTCCAATTGAGCAAATTGACAAGGAAATTTTAGATTTAAGCTCTCAAAATAAAGACAAGCAAATTCTTATTGCTTTTCATCATAATATTTCGGGAACACATGAAGATAAACAAAGTGGTCAATGGATATTAGAAAACAGAAAAGATCTTATTCCAATACTTCAAAAACACAATGTTAAGTGCATTTTTCATGGTAATGAACATACTCCAAAATCATTAAAACTTATTTCATCGGATATAATTGCTACTGATGCAGGAGCATTGACAAGTATAAAACCAGATGGTAGTTTTAAAATATACGAGATCATTAATGAACATGACTCATTAAAAATAAAAAACAACATCTTTCAATTGCGGAAAATTAATGCTGTTACTGAAACTAGTTTTGGAGATTGGATAACAATTTCTCCAAGCGAAGTATCAAATGAAACTGAATATTTTGAGTTATTAAACAATAAAACAGATAATCTTATAGAACCAGTTGAAATTTTATCTCTAGAAAGCGTTGTTGAAAATCAAGCTAATCAAGATTTGACTCCAAACTTAATAGACAAAGTTTTCTACAACGACGAAGAAACGCAAAATAAGTTATATGCGATAGTCAAAGATAAAAAACTATATCATTCTGGACATTTTCATTGGAGTGAAACTTCAAGGGCACATAATTGGATAGATGTTTCGAAGTTGCTTGAAAATAAGGAAGATTTGTATTTTGTGAAAAATGCAATGATCAATGTTATCGAAAAATTTAATCTTAATAACAATTGTGATTTAATTATCGGTTTAGGATATGAGGGGAATATAATATCTAGCAAAGCATCAATTAAGTTTAATATCCCTTATACGTCATTACCATATTCATACAGATATAATGACCATGATGATTATGAGAAAAAACTGAATTTCGACAACAACGGTGGAAAGTACAAGAAAGTAATAATTATGACTGACGTTGTAAACGATGGTAGAACTATTAGAAAGTTAATTGCAAAACGAGCAGACGATTTCTTTAGAAATGTCACAGAAATTATAGTTGTATCTTTATTTTATACTGGACATCAAGAAATTAATACAGACATTCTTAATTATGACATGTTACCTGAGGACTATGACTTTGAAAATGATCACGTAGTAAATAATATACAATTCTATACCGTAAAATCATTAAGAGTTGAAAGATGCCCTTATAAAAAAGACTATAAAAAAGAATGCTTCATTTACAAGGATGATCTCAGTTGTGTACACTTGTTTTACGACGAAAATAAATAAGAAAAAGACTGCCCGGCTCGCGCAGATATTTATCTGTGCGTTGGTCGTCAGAGCAAAAACAAAAAAAATATAGCTATAAAAAAAGCTTGTCGTATATGATTTTATAGAATAATTGCTTTTCAAGCAACGCACGGATAAATATCCGCGCTAGCGGGAAAAGCAATCAAATTATAATGATCTCCAAAAGCCCTTTTTCTTTGGCATAATCTATTGCACTGCTATAAACATACTGTTCGGCACGAAATACAAGCCCTTCACAAACACTTTAATGTCCTTCGAACGATTAAAGGTTTATCCGACATTTTTTGTATTTTTGCATTTTACAATTCATTCGGCTATAATTCATGGTTAAAGATCAGATAGAAGCGTTACGACGGGAACTGGAACAGCATAATTACAACTATTATGTGTTGTCGTCGCCTACCATTTCCGATAAAGAGTTTGATACCAAACTCCGGCAATTACAGGAACTGGAAGAGCAACATCCCGAATTCTTTGACCCCAACTCGCCAACACAGCGCGTGGGAAGTGATATCACGTCTGGTTTCGAGCAGGTGGCTCATGTTTATCCGATGCTCTCTTTGGGAAATACGTATTCGTTGGCGGAAGTTCAGGATTTCTACGAACGCGTACGCAAAGGCTTGAATGAAGATTTTGAACTGGTTTGTGAGTTGAAATACGATGGAACGTCTATTTCGTTGACTTACGAAAATGGTAGTTTGTTGCGTGCCGTAACCCGTGGCGATGGAGAAAAAGGAGATGATGTAACTGCAAACGTGAAAACCATTCGCAGTATCCCGCTTCGCTTGCAGGGAAATTATCCGCCAATGTTCGAAATAAGAGGTGAAATTCTGATGCCTTGGTCGGTGTTTGAAGAATTGAACATAGAACGCGAACGGCAGGAAGAGCCGCTTTTTGCCAATCCACGAAATGCAGCGTCCGGGACTTTGAAACTGCAAAGTTCGAAGCAGGTAGCTACCCGCAAACTGGATGCGTATTTTTACTATATGTTAGGTGAAAACCTTCCGGCTGATTTACATTCCGGAAATCTGGCTGCGGCAAAATCGTGGGGATTTAAAATTTCCGATGCCACCAAAGTATGTCGTTCGCTCGAAGAAGTGGCTGAGTTTATCAACTATTGGGATGTGGAACGGAAAAATCTTCCGGTAGCAACCGACGGAATTGTCATAAAAGTAAACTCGCTGAACCAACAAAAAAACTTGGGATTTACCGCTAAATCGCCCCGGTGGGCTATTGCGTATAAGTTTCAGGCAGAACAGGCCATTACGCGCCTTAACTCTGTTTCGTATCAGGTGGGTAGGACAGGAGCTGTTACTCCGGTGGCTAATCTCGATCCTGTACAACTTTCGGGAACCACCGTGAAACGTGCATCGCTGCACAATGCCGATATTATTGAATCGCTCGACCTACACATTGGCGATATGGTTTTTGTGGAAAAAGGTGGCGAAATTATTCCGAAAATTACGGCTGTGGATAAAGTCGCTCGTGAAACTAATTTTATGATGGGCGATAAAGTGAAGTTTATCAAAAACTGCCCAGAATGTGGTGCTCCGTTGATGCGCATCGAGGGCGAAGCAGCACATTATTGTCCGAACGAAAATGCTTGTCCTCCACAAATAAAGGGAAAAATTGAGCATTTCGTAAGTCGCCGGGCTATGAATATTGATGGTTTGGGAAGTGAAACTATCAATTTATTATATCAAAACGATTTGCTCCATAATATTGCCGATATTTTTGACCTGAAAGTGCCCGATTTGAGTCGGTTGGAACGGTTGGGAAATAAATCGGCGTATAACATTAAAGACGGAGTCGAGAAATCGAAAGAAGTTCCGTTCGAGCGTGTGTTGTTTGCTTTGGGCATTCGTTTCGTAGGCGAAACAGTGGCGAAAAAACTGGCGTTTGCATTTAAAAATATTGAAGCGATAGAACAGGCCACTCTCGAAGAACTGATAGCTGTTGACGAAATTGGAGAACGAATTGCGCAAAGCGTTATCCGCTATTTTGCCGATGCAGTGAATGTCGAAATCGTGAGCCGTTTGAAATCGTACGGATTGCAAATGAGCCTGACTGAAGAAAAATTGCAGGCGAGGGGAGAAGCGTTGGCCGGTTTGTCCATCGTGATAAGCGGTACGTTCGCTCAACACTCGCGGGATGAATACAAAACCATGATAGAAATGAACGGTGGAAAAAACGTAGGAAGTGTTTCGGCAAAAACCTCTTTTATTCTGGCCGGTGAAAATATGGGACCCGAAAAATTGAAAAAAGCGGAGAAACTGGGAGTGAAATTAGTAGACGAAAAAACATTTCTGACAATGATTAACGCAGAGCAAAAAGAAGAAACTCAGCAAGGATTATTGTTTTAATTAATAAAAATGTATGTTCAAAAAATTAAATAATTATCTGTTTCAAAAACGGGCGAAGAAAATAATCAGTGTTTCGGAACGCGAACGCCGTTTTGTAAACTACAATAATGCCAAAACGGTTTTGTTGCTGTTCGAAAGTGACTTTTCCGAAAAAAATCCAGAGATCAGAAAGATTATTTACAGACTGCAACAGGATGGTAAAAAAGTATCCGGCTGGGGATTCGTAGATAAAAAATTGGTGACAACCTCCATAATGCCCGATTTCAGAATTTTGAACTACAAAGAAACCAACATGTTTCATGTTCCTGAAAATTCTTTTATAACGGAATTGGAAGAGCAGAAATTCGATTTATTGATCGATTTAACTTTAAAACCTCTTTTGCCACTGCAATATGTAGCACTGTATGCCAATGCTTTGTGCAAAACGGGAACGAGGAATACGGAACTGAATTTATATGATTTTGTGTTGGATATAGAAAAGCTCGTGAATCATAAAGATGATGCAGACGCGAATGAATTTCAACCGGATGAAGCTTACCTTTTCGATCAAATAATTTTTTACCTCAAAAGCATACAAACTAAAGATTAAAGCATTACTTTTGCAAACAAATTGAATTTATTCCCGATGATTAATAATAAACTGACAGGAATGGGGGTCGCTTTAATAACTCCATTCAAGAGTGATGAGTCGATAGATTTTGATGCTTTAGCCCGTTTGGTTGAGTATCAGATCAAAAATGGAACGGATTATCTGGTTGTTTGCGGAACTACTGCCGAAACGCCAACGCTTACCGAACAAGAAAAAGAAGAAATCACCCGCTTTGTAATTCAGATTGCAGCCGGAAGATTGCCGATTGTACTCGGTGTGGGCGGAAACAATACAAAAGCCGTTGTTGATAAACTCCAAAACTCTGATTTTAGCGGAATAGATGCTATTTTGTCGGTTACTCCTTACTACAACAAACCGTCTCAGGAAGGCTTGTATCAGCATTATGCTGCTATTGCCAAAGCTTCGCCGCTTCCGGTGATTCTATACAATGTGCCGGGTCGTACGGGAGTGAATATGCTGGCCTCTACGACTTTGCGATTGGCAAAAGAATTTCCTGTAATCTGCGCCATAAAAGAGGCATCGGGCAATTTTACCCAAATCGACGATATTATCAAAAATAAACCGGAAGAATTTATGGTGATTTCGGGCGACGATGGCATTACTTTTCCGCTGATTACACTTGGAGCCGTTGGAGTAATATCCGTTATTGGAAATGCATTCCCAAAAGAATTTAGCAGAATGGTGCGATTGGCTTTGCAGGGCGATTATAATAGCTCACGCCAGATTCACCATCGTTTTACCGAACTGATTGAATTATTGTTTGTTGAAGGTAATCCGGCAGGAGTAAAAAGTATGTTGGCGGTAATGGATTATATCGAGAATGTACTGCGTTTGCCATTAGTGCCAAACACAATAAAAACATACGAAAAAATTAGATTGGTATTGAATGAACTCAACGTGAAATGTTGATTCTTTTATCGCTAACTTGCACTTTTTCGAAAAAAATAAAGAAAGATACAAGATGTTGTGTCTTTTTTTTGTACAGAATATTTCTAGATATTACTTAGGTTCTTATTGAATGAAATGAACGAATATCTTCCAAAATCGACATATTTTTGAAAAACTTACAAGGCCTTTATTTTGTTTATAAATTTAAAATTTTGAGATAATTATTTTTAAATAATCCATATATGGAATCCTCAAAAAAAATCTCTATTAAGAGATGGTTACTAGCCTTAGTTATTGTATTGGTGGCTTCTTTAGCCGTTTTTCTGTTACTTCCAGCAAATTATTATGTTCACAGAGCATTATTGCATTTAATGCCGAAAATTGATCAATACACGATTTTCGAGAACCGCGTTGTTGAAGCTGGCGATCCGCAACCATGGGAAATTGCCGATGATGCTTTCGACCGCAAAATTCCTCAGCAATTTGAGGGGGATTTTGAAAAATACGAAACAGTGGCTTTTCTGGTTGTTCAGCATAACAGAATTATTTTCGAAGAATTTCGCGACGATTATAGCCCGTTAAGTGCCAGCAATTCTTTCTCCATGTCGAAAAGTATAATTTCGCTTTTGGTGGGTTGCGCTATTGATGATGGTTATATTAAAAGTGTAAATCAACCGGTTAGCGATTTTTTGCCGGAGTGGACTTCGTTTGATGGCAAAATTCTGACAATAAAGGATTTGCTTACAATGAGTGCCGGTGTAGAATGGGACGAGTCTCATAATTCATTGTTTTCGAAAACTACCGAGGCTTATTATGGAAAGGATTTGTGGAAGCTTACGCTCACTGAGAAATTAATTGAAAAACCGGGTGTACGGTTCAATTATCAGAGCGGTGTGAGTCAGATTTTGGCATTTCTGCTTCAAAAAGCAACCGGAAAAAGTGTTTCGGAGTATGCTTCCGAAAAAATATGGACACCGATTCATGCTGAACAAGATGCACTTTGGTCGCTCGACCAAAAAGATGGGATGGAAAAGGCTTATTGCTGTTTTAACTCCAACGTGAGAGATTTTGCACGAATAGGACAATTGGTTTTAAATAAAGGTCGTTGGGGGCTTGTTCAGGTGGTTGACTCGAATTATGTGAAGGAGGCAACTACACCAGCGTCATGGTTGAAATTCACTCCAAAACCGGATGCCGATGCAACAACTACACCTCAGCCGGTTCCGTGTACTTTTTATGGCTATCAGTTTTGGTTGGTCGATTACAAAGGGCTTCATATTCCGTACATGCGTGGAATTTTGGGACAATATGTTTTCATAATTCCTGAATTGGATGCTGTTATTGTTCGGTTGGGAAAACAACGCGACAAAGAATACAATCATGAGCAGGAATATACAAAAGATCTGGAAATCTGGTTGAATGCCGGAATTGAGATATTAAACCAAACAGCACCTGCTAAAGTAAATTGATAAAAATAATTCCGATATTTTATTTTTATATTTCATATTAGGAATTAAGATGGCAAACAAGCCATCTTTTTTCTTTCATATAGTTGAGTCGATAATTAGTTGTTTATATAACGCAAACAAAGATGAAGAAATACGACAGCTATCGGGTGAATCCGATGTTTCCTTTTTTGGCCGTTTTGGCCGTAGCATCAGCTTTTGGTAATCAGGGCTGGCAAACATTGTTCAATAATTTTGCAGTAGAAAAAGCGGGTGCAGGGTCAATCGAAATTGGTGCTATACAGTCGATTCGCGAAATCCCCGGATTTCTTACCTTTTTTGTAGTTTACATTATGTTGGTTGTTGCCGAACATCGTTTTGCAACTTACTCCATTATTTTGTTGGGATTAGGCGTGATGGTTACCGGCTTTTTACCATCATTCGGAGGACTGGTGTTTAGCGTGTTGCTGATGTCGGTTGGTTTTCACTTTTTTGAAACGGCTAATCAATCACTAACTTTACAGTACTTCTCGCCCGAAAGAGTACCTCTGGTGTTGGCTAAGTTCAGAAGTTATACGGCTATAACAAACATTGCAGCTGGTGTATTTATATGGGTTGCTGCCCGATTTTTGTCTTACGAATGGATGTTTTTAATTATCGGATTGGTAGTGGTGCTTGCCGGAATTTATACTTTACCCAAAAATCCGGTAGACGAACTGTTACCTCCACAGCAAAAGAAGCTGGTTATTAAACGCAAATACTGGCTTTATTATGTGTTGAATTTTTTAAGTGGAGCTCGTCGGCAGATTTTTATGGTGTTTGCCGTATTTATCCTCGTTCAAAAATACCATTTTTCAATTACGCATATCACCATTTTGTTTGTAATAAACAATATAATATCGTTTATTTTCAGTCCGTATATAGGTAAGGCTATTAACCGTTATGGTGAGCGAACCATGCTTACCGTGGAATATATTTTTCTAATCATGGTTTTTCTGGGCTACGGACTGATCGAAAATTCATGGATTGTGAGCATTTTGTATATCGTCGATAATTTGTTTTTCAGTTTTGCTATTTCCATTAATTCTTTCTTCCGTAAATACGCCGATCAGGAGGATATTGCTCCTTCAATGGCTGTAGGATTTACAATCAATCACATTACGGCAGTCTTTTTGCCATTTTTAGGTGGAGTTTTGTGGGCTTACAACTGGCGAATACCATTTTTGGGAGGTGCCGCTTTAGCAACAATGTCGCTTGTGTTCTCGAGATTCGTCCCGAAAAAGGCGTGATTTTCTACCAAAATCTGATTTTAAGTTTGATAAAATAATATTCTCCTAAAGGTATTATTTTATCAAACGATTCTTGTTTGTTTTTCTGAAAGATGTATATTTGTATTCACAAATCATAATCACTTTTTTATTGATTTAATTCCAATTTCAATATCCTTTTAATCAATTGATTGCGATTTTTACTGCTATTAAAGGAATTATAATACATTATTTCTGCTTTGATTCTGGATAATATCTTTTTCGCTTCAGCAATTGCCCAAGCACTTATGTTTTTTGGGTATTTATTGTTTACTTTGACTCAAATTAATGCCAATTTTACTGGAGGTCATGAGTCAATAGTAGACTGTGCTGTTATTCAGAAAAATATAGTGTCGGAAAATAGCGAAACAGTTGTTTCCGCAGCTAAAACGTTCCATTTTTCCGATTATTCTTATCAGAAGAATATTGAAATTAAAGACGAAACCATTCCGGTCGTTTATTTTTCAGCTTTAATTCGTTTCGTTATTCCCGATAATTCCGAACAACTTCAATCGGAAGTTTCCAACACTCTTTTCTCCCGACCTCCTCCTGTATTTTCCTAGCTGATATTTTTACAGATTTTGTTTTATAAATCTGTCAATGCTCTGTGGCTGTCTCAATAGTGGCAGTCGGAGTGTCTTTCTTTCAACGATTACAGCAATAATTACGCT
>JBBIID010000104.1:0-8845 GCA_037446675.1 Paludibacter sp. | reverse complement strand
GTACAGATAATTGCCGACGTGAGTCTGTATGATGATGAAGGCATTAATCCGCACTGGACATGGGAAGATATTGGTAATTATTATGCACCTGCAATCTATGGCATTTCGTATATGGATGACGCATTTAAGCTCGTTTTGAACTCCGGACAGGTTGGTTCTACTCCAAGAATTGTAAAAACAATTCCTGAAATTCCGGGATTGGAAATTGATAATCACCTTAAAAGCACCTCAATAGCCTTCGATAGCGCTTATTTTTATGGTGCACCGCATTCGAATCAACGGACAATTTATGGAGAAATTCCAGCAAACAGAAGCACTTTTGTTGTAAAAGGGGATATTCCCAATCCGGGGTTGTTGCTGGCACAACATTTATATCAAAAATTATTGGAGAATAAATTTACTGTTTCAGGTTTGCCTACTGACAAATATGATATGAATGCGAAGCGCCAGGTAATTCATAAGCATTATTCTCCTGCTTTAGCCGAAATAATAAGGGAAACAAATTTCAAAAGCAATAATCATTTTGCTGAAGCCATTTTTCGTTATTTGGGAACTAAATATGAAGCCAAAAATGCTTCAGCAAATGCTTCTATTCAGGTGATTCGTGATTATTGGAGGTCAAAATCGTTGCCTGTAGGCCAGCTGCTCCAATACGATGGTTCCGGACTTTCTCCCATGGATATGGTTTCGGCAAACTTTTTTGTCGAATTACTTACCTACATGGACAAAGTAAGCAAGAATAAAACTGCTTTTTTCAACTCGCTGCCTGTCTCAGGCGAAAGTGGAACGCTTTCTGCTTTTCATGAAAAAGGTCCGCTAAAAGGGAAAGTTCATGCCAAAAGCGGAACGTTGTCGAGAGTGAAATGCTACGCCGGGTATATTGATAACAAAGGGAAAAAATATGCATTTGCTTTGCTTGTGAATAATGCAAGCGGGAGTTCAAAAGCCGTTATGAAAAAAATGGAGGAATTTTTATTGTCTGTTGAATAAACCATTTTAGCGTAAATAACAGGATTTAATAAAATGACAGATTTTCAGTATATAAAAAAAGTAAATTCCACCAACGAACTGCTTTGGAAAATGATTCGTGAAAGCAATTTACCGGAAGGTTTTACTCTGTACGCCGATTTTCAAACAGCAGGAAAAGGACAAATCGGAAATTCCTGGGAGTCAGAACCGAAGAAAAATCTGTTATTTAGCATGTGTCTTTTTCCCAAGCAAATACCTATTGAGCACCAATTTATAATATCGCAATTTGTAAGTCTAGCTATAAAAAAAGTGTTGGATAAATACACGGATGGTATTTCTATAAAATGGCCAAACGATATTTATTGGAACGACAAGAAACTAGGAGGAATTTTAATCGAAAATTCGTTACAAGGCAAAAACTTTAAGGCTGTGGTGGTTGGGATTGGTCTTAATGCGAACCAGAAAAAATTTAGGAGCAATGCTCCAAATCCGGTTTCGCTCATTCAAATAACAGGAAAAAGCGTAAGGCGAAAGAAAATGATTCGTGATATTCAGCAAGGCATTCTCGAGCTATATCGCCGGTTAGATATTTCGCAAATCAGAGAGAGTTACGCTGAAGCATTGTATCGGCGCGATGGATTTTATTTGTTTCGTGCGGAAGATGAATTGTTTGAGGCTAAAATTCGTGCAGTGCATCCTGACGGGCAGTTGGAGCTACAAACGTTGTCGGGCGAGAGCCGGAAATTTTATTTCAAAGAAGTTCAGTTTGTTATTTGATGACTCGTTACTCTTTTATTTCTTCAAAATCAACATATTCTCCTTCCTGCTTGCCAAAAATCTTTGACTTCGAAGTAGCTTTCTCAAAAGTGTCCGAACGTTGATCTTGTGAATTAGAGCGTCTGCCAAAACTAAAAATGGAACGAATAAATCCAAATATCGAGAAAATAATAAACAACCCGATAAGAAGAATAAACATTATAAAGGCAAAAATAAAACTCATAGTCTAACTATTTTTTAATAAACTGCTTTGGCCACACGTTTTACACTTTGTGTAGCCATCATGCTGTAAAAATGAATACTTGGTACTCCGTACGCTTTCAAATCGTTTGCTTGTTTAATGCACCATTCTACGCCTACTTCTACCGCTTCTTCGTCCGATTTGCATTTGCGTAATTCATTTGCAAATTCTTCCGGAATATCTGTATGGAAAATTTTAGGCAAAACGGTTAACTGATTTTTTAATGTGATCGGTTTAATTCCAGGAATAATAGGAACATTTATGCCGTTTGCTTTACATTTATCTACAAAATCATAATATTTCTGATTGTCGAAAAACATTTGAGTAACAAGATACTCGGCCCCTGCATCTACTTTTTGTTTTGCATAGTACAAATCAGATTCCAAATTCGGAGCTTCTTCATGTTTTTCAGGATAGCAAGCCATTCCGTACGAAAAAGGTGTGACCAACGATTTCATCTTCGAACCATCTAAAAACAATCCCTGATTGAAATTGTTTACCTGAACTTGTAATTCAGTGGCGTTGCGGTGTCCTGTTGGTGAAAATTCCCGTTCGTGTTTGGCTTTGTCGCCACGCAAAAGCAGTAAGTCGGTGATGCCCAAAAACTGTAGGTCAATCAAAGCGTATTCAGTTTCTTCGCGGGTAAATCCACTGCAAATAATGTGAGGTACGACCGAGATTTTGTATTTATTCTGAATGGCTGCTGCTATTGCAACAGTTCCCGGACGATGACGTTCGGCAACACGTTCGAAAAGTCCTTGCGGATTTTCTTTGAAAACCAATTCGCTGCGATGAGTGGTGATGTTTATATATTTGGGGTCGAATTCACGCAATGTATCGATGGTTTTGTAAACGGTTTCAATTCCGTTTCCTTTCAATGGTGGCAACAACTCAAACGAAAAAGCAGTGGATTCTGCACTCTTAATTTTTTCTACAACACTCATTTATAATACTCAAATTGATTTTTAAAATATAAATTCGACTACAAAAGTACGAATTATTTTTCAAAAGGGAAGATAAAAACTCACAGCTGTTAACAAGCTATATTTAAAATTACGAGCAATAAAGCTAATTTACTCTTTTAAATGGCAGAATTAAAATTTATAATTAGGAATAATGGATTTTGGCGGATCAGAATTCAATAAAATAAGCAATCAAACCTAAAATGATTAAAATAATTCCTGTTATGCGTTTGGCATGATGTTCCAAAAAATTGGAATTGAAACGGTCGATACCTTTAAGTCCTAAGTGAACGAGCAAAAGCATAAATAACAGCGTCATGACCAAATAGACCGCAGAAACAACAAAGATGCCTTCCCAGCCATAGTTTGCGGCCTGAAAGTAAAAAACTTCAATTTCGAGGCAAGGTGTAAGGAACATGGCCAAGCTTAGCGATGTAATAATGGCTGTTTTCGATCGTCTGTTTTTTATTTTTTCGTTGTCTATATCAAAATGCTGGTGATGATGTCTGGCTGATCTTAAATCTAAAATCAGAAAAACAATTCCCATTCCCAACAGAATTGTAGGAGCTGCAAGCGACGTAATCTCACTGTAGTTTTCCGAAAGTTTGATGCCCACGAAACCTACGATAATACCAATAATTATAGTGCTCAACATGTGAGAAAATCCGGTAATGAATGTAGCGAAAAAAGTTTCTCTTTTGGTCCAGTTCTCAGCTTTTGAAATGGCTATCAGAGGTATCCAGTGATGAGGAATAAGTGCATGAATTAAACTTAAAAGTAAACTTCCTAAAAATATTTGCCACATTGCTATTTTTGTTTTGGTTGGTTATTAAGGAGAAAATAGATGGTTTTTGATCGTCGATGCTTAAAACAATGTTAACCGCGTATTGTTTTTGTCTGGCTACAAATTTATGCTAATAATTTTATAACGGTCTTGTCCGTTATTTTCATATCCTGCAAATTTACATGGTTCCATTGGAGTAAATGTGTTTTATTTTCCAATGCCATTATGGAATTTTTATTTGTCAATAATGCAGGCAAATAAGTACATGAATTGATAATTTCGCTAATTGAAAATTGTTTTAAAGTGTCCGCTAATCGATTTATTTTTGAATTGATTAAATCATAGCCGTTGTCGCCAAAATCGAGTAACAATTTTTTTTCGGATTGAATAATATCTAAATTCGGCGACTCTTCCGATAAATCCAAATAATGATAGTTATTCTTGATTTCAATCATTGTTTCACTCGAAAGCACCTGTTTAACCGAAACAAATCCGGTCGAAATAATTCCATCGTAAAATTGAGTTTGCGACAATTCAGAAGCGTACTCATCGAGATTATAAATATTCGATATTTTGTTCCGGTCGTCTAATTCAATGACGGTTCTTTTTAGCAGCTTATCGGGCGAAATAAATATTAAATGACTGGTAAACCGTTTCATTATTCAAGCTTTTTCTGCACTTCATTTCTGAGTTTCGGAGGTAGCTTTTTGATTTTTTTCAGAGAGTCCGGTTTTATTTTTGTGCTCGTTTTTTTAATCACCGGGTCTACTTTTTGCACCATTTTTCGTAAGCTGTCCTGCATGTTCGACTGATATTGGCGAATCAATGTTATGCTATCGGTTAATGAGTTAAACTTGCCTTTATAAGCAGAGCTTCCCAGCAATTCTCCCGAAATCGATTTTATTTGCAATTTTCTTTTTGCGGGTAATTGAATGGTATAATGGCGCAACAAGCTGTCGTTGTACGTTTTCTGTATCAGACTGTCGACTTTTCCGTTTTTGTAATTTATTTGCAGTCTGATATGTTGATTGTCACACGAATCCTCAGGGGCAATTCGTTGCAGGAACTTAAGAACGTAAATGTCGCCATACAAAAATCCAGGATTCGTAATCTCAAAATTGAGTTTATTGCGAGTAGAGTCTTTTGTAAATGTGTATTTAGTGGCCTTGTTCCAAACACTTGTTTTTATTTTGAAGAATTCAATCGAGTCAACCGGATGATATTTTCCTTTCTTGATGTCTTCATCGAGCTGAGTTAGTTGCTGGTAGACCGTTTCGTAAATCTTTTCGAATTTCTTTGGGTTCTTGCTGTACCAAATTAGCGAAGAATCGAAATCGGCCTGAGTCGTATTATATTTATCTAAAATCGATTTGTAATATTCTTCCTTTTCGCTGTTTTGTACATAATAGATGTTTTTTGCAATGAGCGATCCATCCAACTTGTGCATTTCGAACAAGATATTTGTCATGTCATCTTTATTCAAAACATTTTTAGGACGACCATCGCACGAAAGCAACGACAGAGCTATAACGCCTGCGAAAATGAAAAATGATATTTTACTTTGAAGACTCTTCATTTGTTTCCTTTTTGGATTCGAGGCTTTCATTTAATTCTTTGCGGTAGAAAAGAAGAATGATTCCAACGGCAACACTTATTGCTGAATCGGCAATATTAAAAATCGGACTAAAGAAAATAGTTTCGCCTGCACCATTTTTAATAATGGGGAAATAAAGCATGTCGACCACTTTTCCGTGAAACAGAGAAGCGTAGCCGCCTCCATCGGGTAAAAACGTGGCAACGGGACCCATATATTCACTGGCGCTAAAAATTACTCCGTAGAAAACTGAATCGATAATATTTCCGGCGGCTCCCGCCAAAACGAGCGCAATTGTGAGAATATAGCCCGGACGAGCACCTTTTTTCACCAGAATGTGTATGTAGTAGGCCAAAGCGCCCACTGCAACGATACGGAAAAGTGTAAGGAATAATTTCCCGATAATTTCCATGCCAAAAGCCATTCCATTATTCTCGATAAAGTATATTTTAAACCAACCTAAAACGTCTACATGTTCTCCCAATCCAAAATTCAGTTTAACGTAAATTTTTGAAATCTGATCGATAAGCAACACAAGAAATATAAGCAGGATCGATTTTTTTGTTATTGACATTGATGGTAACTTACTAAAATTTAATTTGTTTTCTTTATGTGAATCCATAAAAAACAAATTCGGCAAAAGGCATTCTTATCCCATTGCCGAATCGAATATCATTCGTTTTCTTATTTCTTATCGTTTTTTGCTTCGATACTTAAAGTCGCATGCGGAACTGCACGTAAGCGTTCAGCAGGAATCAGTTTGCCTGTTTCGCGGCAAATTCCGTACGTTTTATTTTCGATACGAATCAAAGCCGATTGCAAATGCTGGATAAATTTCATCTGGCGTTGTGCCAAACGGCCGGATTCTTCTTTCGAAAGGGTCGCAGCGCCTTCTTCCAGCACCTTAAAGGTAGGAGATGTGTCGGTTACATCATTTCCATCCAAATTGGTTATGCCGTTGCGCAACTCTTCATATTCTTTCTGTGCTTTTTCAAGCTTCTCGGTTATAAGTTTTCTGAACTCCTCCAGTTCAGCATCCGAGTACCTAGTCTTTTCTGCCATAGCCATAAATTTTAAACGGTTTTTCTGGTTGTTTTTCAGTTTTTAAGCCGATTTCAGCCTTATCTGATAATGCCTGCGAAAATAACGAAATTGTTTCAGTTAAACAATTATTTTAGCAATATTATTTTAGCATATAACAAAGTCGTTTTAAGCTCTTTCGGTATAAAAACTGGGTAAAGGTAAAAAATATATATTATGTTGATTTAATCTGTTTTAAATGAACCTGTTACGCCTTTTTTACTGCCACTTTTACATTGTAATCGTCCATCTCCAATTCTGTGAAATCAATAATATTATCTGATAACAAAATTGAGTTGGCTAAGGTTTGCGAAGCGATATAATCTGCAAATTCATTCACTGCATCTTTAATCTCTTCTCTCGATTCAATTTCTACGACGATTTTATCTACTATTTCGTAACCGTTCGACTTGCGAATATTTTGAATGCGGTTAACCAATTCACGAGCAATACCTTCGCGAAGCAACGAATCAGTAACTGTAATGTCTAGTGCTACAGTTAGTTTTCCCTCATTAGCTACTAACCAGCCCGGCATATCTTCGGTAATGATTTCAACATCTTCTGTCGTCAATTCTACATCTCCCGTTGGTAACGAAAGAACATACACTCCATTACGTTCAATTTCCGAAATCTCATGTTTGCCAAACGAATTCATTGCCTGAGCAATTTCTTTCATTTGCTTGCCGTATTTCTTTCCTAACGTTTTGAAGTTCGGTTTTATTTTCTTTACCAAATTTTCAACATCGTTTTCGGCAGGTATAATTTCCAGTTCTTTTACGTTTACTTCTGCTTTAATTAAATCGGCAATATAGTTTAATTGATCAAAAGTTGCACTGTCAGGTGCAGGAACAACTGCTTTCGACAATGGCTGACGCACTTTTTTGTCTGCTTTACGGCGTAATGCCAAAATCATAGATGAAGTTTGCTGAGCTAGCTGCATACATTCTTCCAGATTTTTATCGATCAACTTTTCGTCGTATGTTGGGAAATCAGCCAGGTGAACCGATTCGTTTTTATCTTTTTCAGTAGCTTTATTCAGGTCGAGGAACAATTGGTCGGCAAAGAATGGAGCTAATGGAGCCATCAACCTCGAAACGGTTTCCAAACAGGTATAAAGCGTTTGATAAGCAGAAATTTTATCGGTATCGTAGTCACCTCCCCAATAGCGTTTACGATTCAAGCGAACAAACCAGTTGCTGAGATTTTCGCCAACAAAATCGGAAATAGCACGTCCGGCACGTGTTGGTTCGTATGTTTCGTAGTATTCTGTAACGTCTTTTACCAATGTGTTCAACAATGAAATGATCCATCGATCAATTTCCGGACGGTTTTCCATTGGAATTTCGGCTTCAGCGTAAGTAAACTTGTCTACATTAGCGTAAAGCGAGAAGAACGAATAGGTGTTGTAAAGCGTACCGAAGAATTTACGACGGACTTCTTCCACACCCTCGATATCAAATTTCAAATTGTCCCATGGCGAAGCATTGGTCATCATGTACCAGCGAAGCGGATCGGAACCATATTTCTCAATTGCCGAGAATGGATCAACACCGTTGCCCAGGCGTTTCGACATTTTGTTTCCGTTTTTATCCAGAACCAATCCGTTGGAAATAACGCTTTTGAATGCCACAGATCCACGAACCATGGTGCTGATAGCATGCAAGGTAAAGAACCAACCGCGGGTTTGGTCAACTCCTTCGGAAATGAAGTCGGCAGGGAAGAACGAACCGCTTTCCACCAAATCCTGATTTTCGAACGGATAATGCAATTGCGCATAAGGCATTGCACCTGAATCGAACCAAACGTCGATCAGATCCAATTCGCGTTTCATTGGTTTACCTGTGGCTGAAACAAGTACGATTCCGTCTACATAAGGACGGTGCAAATCTATGTTTTTAACGGCATAGTTATCAGCAGTGTATTCGCCAACTTTGAAGTTTTTGTAAGGATTTTCAGTCATAAATCCTGCTGCAATCGATTTTTCAATTTCAGCAAACAATTCTTCTACCGAACCAATGCAGATTTCTTCTACTCCGTCTTCGGTGCGCCAGATAGGTAGAGGTGTTCCCCAATAACGGCTACGACTCAAATTCCAGTCCTGTAGGTTTTCAAGCCATTTCCCGAAACGTCCGGTTCCTGTAGAAGCAGGTTTCCAGTTGATGGTGTCGTTCAATGCCATCATCTCTTCGCGGCAAGCGGTTGTTTTGATAAACCAGCTATTCAATGGATAATAAAGTACCGGTTTATCGGTACGCCAGCAGTGAGGATAATTGTGGACGTGTTTTTCTATTTTATAGGCCAATCCCTGTTGTTTCAACATTACACAAAGATCAATGTCTAACGTTGTTACATCGGCTGTATCTCCAGTTGCTGTAGGACTTGGGGATGTTTCGTAAGCATTTTTTACATAACGACCGGCATATTCGGCATATAATTCG
>JBBIID010000103.1:0-8850 GCA_037446675.1 Paludibacter sp. | reverse complement strand
TGCACATGCAGGGATAACTCCACCATGCAAACTCATTCCGATAGCGATAGCCGCCATTGTCAATTCAGAAACTCCCGCTTGCAAGAACGCGCCCGAAAAATCTCCTTTTACAAATGATTTTGTATTTTTCAAAAAACCGTCGGTTTTATCGGAATTCGACAAATCGGCACTCGCAACAACCATGTTCTCTACTTCTTTTGCCAACGTTGCCAACACAGTTGCCGAGGCAGCACGGGTTGCTTGTCCTGGTTTTTGTGCGATAGCATCCCAATTTACATTTGTTTTGCCTGAGAAAAAGAATTCAAGTTTTTCAGCCAGCTCAGGATTTGCTTTTGCCCATTCTGCTCTTGCAGCCTGTTTCTTAGCCATAATTTCTTTTAATTCTTCTGCACGTTTCGCATACAAAGCTTTTGTTTCGTCGAACAAAACAAATGGATTTTCAGGGTTACCACCTAAGTTTTTGATGCTTTCGGCATACGATGCGCCACCTTCGCTCAACGGCATACCGTGAGTAGCACATTGACGTTCGAAGCTTGTTCCATCGGCTTTCAATGCACCTTTACCCATGATTGTCTTACCAATAATAAGTGTAGGTCTGTCGGCAACAGCTTTAGCTTTTACTAGCGCTGCACGAATTTCTTCCGCGTCGTTTCCGTTTATTTCCAATACTTCCCAACCCCACGCTTTATATTTTTGAGCTACGTTTTCGCTCGTTACAGCATTAGTTTCGGTAGAAAGCTGAATATCGTTCGAGTCGTAGAACATAATCAGATTATCCAACCCAAGATGTCCGGCAATACGTCCGGCTCCCTGCGATATTTCTTCCTGAATACCACCATCAGAAATAAACGCATATATAGTCTGACTCATTATTTCGCCAAAGCGGGCTTTCAAAAACTTAGCAGCAATTGCAGCACCAACGGCATAAGTGTGACCTTGTCCGAGTGGACCGGAAGTATTTTCCACGCCACGCATAACATCCACTTCGGGGTGACCCGGAGTCGGGCTTTCCCATTGACGGAATTGCGCCAACTCGTCCATGGTGTATTTTCCGGTACATGCCAAAACCGAATATAACATAGGCGACATGTGTCCCGGATCAAGGAACATGCGATCGCGACCTTCCCATTTTGGATTTTGTGGATCGTATTCCAAAAATTCGGAATATAATACATTAATGAAATCAGCTCCTCCCATAGCTCCACCTGGGTGTCCGGATTTTGCTTTTTCTACTGCTGATGCAGCCAATATACGAATGTTATCGGCAGCACGATTTAAAACTTGTGTCGAATTCATAGTTTATAATTATTTTTTGTTTTACTTGATAATTTAATTCAGGATTTCCATTCAATATTTTCAACAACTACCTACTGATCAACACTCTAAAAAATAGTTATTCAAATTTGAAAATCCCGGCAATATTACTTATTATACTCTGAAAAGATTTATATAAATTGATATCTATGCTTTATTTTTTGTCAGTTTGCGTTAAAAGTTATACCCAATTGAATAACTAAAACCCCATGTATTAGAAGTATTTATACCAAATCCCGGTATATACCAAGGAGACACATTCCCTTCTTTGTCTTGATTCAACAAATTCTTTGTTCTCACAGTCCAACCCATGTAGATGTTTTTTATAACTTCAACCTTCACTCCCGCTACAATTTCGTACCAAACTTTTGTTGCCGATTGATTATTATAGTTCAAAATTTCAGTTGTTCCCCAATAATCATCAGCGACAACGACATTGGAAACATCGTATAAAAAATTTGTAAATCCTAATCGAACACCAGCAAGAAACAGATTATTCGTAGGCTTTGATCCCTCTTTTTGTTTTAGTAAATTCAAATCGAATCCAACGCGTCCAAAAAGTCCGTTCGTTTTAAAACCAATATTATCGGCAGTCATTTTATCAGCGCCACCAAATCCAACTTCCACAATTGGAAAATACTTATTTCTTAAATTGGCCTGAATGCTGGCTTCTGTTGAATAAGTCTCACCTTTTGATATAAAGTTGTAGGCCAACGATGCAACATCAACCTGCACAGTCAACCCATTTAACAAGGCGGGCTTTGTTTCCTTTTCTTCGTTTTTTTTCTCCTGAGCTCCAACATTCGACAAATTCAACAGGAGCACAAAACTAATTGTATATTTTAATATGCTCCGCATCAACATTAGTCACATTATGGTTTATAATTTTTACCGAGTCAATAAAATTGTTGGTCATTAATACCGTATCAATCGAAAACGTTTTTATGCAACCACATTCCAACGACAGATAATAATCGTAATTTTGATGAAGTACAGTTATTGTGTCCGAAACATCATTGAAAACAACAAGATATTTTGATTGTTCGGAAGATTTATCGAGAGGCAAGACCAGTTTTCCTACCGATTTTTTGTTGTCGTACAAAATAGAATCGACAAGGGTTTCTCCTCCATTATCATCGGTTTTTATTCCTCTTGAGGTAAGACTGTCGACAGAAAAAGCAACTTCTTCGTAAACTCCTTTCGTTTCGTTATAAGTTGAGTGGTATAATCCCAGTTTCAAATTTACGTATCTGTTTTTCCGGCACTCTTCGTCGCCCGAACATGCAAAAAAGAAAATAAGAAGAACTGTAACTAATATTGGAACTGTTTTTTTCATTCAAAATTTTGGAGGTAATTTAAACGGCAAAAAGTGCGCGCACTTCATTTTTCAATTTCTCTACAGCCAACTCGGTCGGTGTTCTGTCGCTATTGCCAAACACCTGAATAATTCTTTCGGCTAAAATATTGGCATTATCGGTTGGATTGCACTGCACCGCACAAGTATTTACCAGCTTCAATAAGCTTTCTTGTGCCGTACGAAAATACTCCCAACATTCGTTACTGACATATATCTGTTGAGACAAATTATGGGAAAACTCCTGACGAATACTGCTCAATAGAAGTGTGTGAAGTTCCAAATTTGTCATCCCCGGTTTAACTGTATTCAAAATCAATAGATTCGGATTTGTTCTTTCCAACACGAGAACGAGTCTTTCGTAAGCGCGTAACCGAATAGGTGTAGTTGCCGACAGATTATTTTTATGAAGTTCAAACCGTCTCCTAGTTTCATCGTTTCGCAACAGCTTACTGATTAAAAGATAAGCTGTAACAAGGACAATGATTGCAGGCAGTGTTATTTTAAGAATTTCCCAAATATCCATTCGTTGCAAATTTAAAATGCGTTATTTTTCTTTTCCTGTTTTCTGAAACTTTATTTCCACCGGATGCATAGTTACCAAACAACCTTTGGGTAGATTTTCCAAATCAGTTTTTATAAATAGATAAAATGCTTCCAGAGTTTCTGTTTTATCAATCATTTCAATCACAACAGGCAGTTTTTCGGTAAGTTCCCAAAATCGGGAAGATTCAATTTGGTTATTGCTTAACCCATAACCCATTATTCCACGATAAACAGTGACACCCGCTATCCCTTTTTTCTTGGCCTGAACCACGATATGTTCATACAACAAATCAAAACCAATTTTATCGGTACTGCTTGCGTATATTTTCAAGATGCTATTATCATTCATTGTCACAAAAGATTAGAACTTACATAACCTAAATAAACAGCAGCAAAGCCAAACAAAAGGCTTAGACCGGTATACAACAGTGCGGTGAATATTTGTCCGTTTTGAATCAACATCATATTCTCGTTCGAGAACGATGAAAACGTAGTGAACCCGCCACAAAAGCCAACCATCAGCAACAACCGTAAATCAGGCGAAATAATTTCGCTTTTTGCCGATACTCCGACCAATAATCCTATCACAAAACTGCCAAGAATATTTACTAAAAGAGTCCCCATCGGCAAAGACAAAACTTGCCAATAAAGATTCAGTTTAGAAACCAGATAACGCAGAACGCTTCCGACAAAACCACCAAAGCCAACTAATAAGAGCTGTTTCATTTTGTTGGTTTTTTCATTAGGATATTATATTTCTTTTTCGATCTGATAATTATTCCGCTCGGTTGAATTCCGCGCAACTATTTCTGCCACAAATCCGGCCAAAAACAGTTGAGTCCCTATTACCATTGCCAACATGGACAGGTAAAAATAAGGGCTATCGGTTACTAACGGGGCTCTTACATCGTGTATTATAGCAACCAATTTGTTTAGTCCTACAACCACCACAGCCAGAAATCCCAACACAAACATCAAGCTACCGAACAACCCAAAAAAATGCATCGGTTTCTTTCCAAATTTTGATAGAAACCACAAGGTAATTAAGTCAAGATAACCATTTACAAAACGGTTCAAACCAAATTTAGTTTCACCAAACTGACGTTTTCTGTGCTCAACTACCTTTTCGCCTATTTTAGTAAATCCGGCATTTTTCGCCAAAAAAGGAATATAGCGATGCATTTCACCATAAACCTCTATATTTTTCACTACCTCATTTTTGTACGCTTTTAGCCCACAATTCATGTCGTGAAGCTTCAATCCGGTAACTCTGCGGGCAGTCGCATTGTATAATTTCGATGGTAAATTCTTCGCCAGTTTAGAGTCGTATCTTTTCTTTTTCCAGCCCGAAACCAAGTCATATCCATCATTTTTTATCATCGAATAAAGTCCAGGAATTTCCTCGGGGCTATCTTGCAAGTCGGCATCCATAGTTATCACCACATCGCCCTTTGCAGCTTTAAATCCACAGTATAATGCGGGCGATTTACCATAATTATGCCTGAACTTAAGCCCTCTTACATTCTCTGATTTTCTTTGCAGGCTTTCAACCACTTCCCACGAGCCATCAGTACTTCCATCATTTACAAAAACGACTTCGTAACTGAAGTTATTGGCATTCATAACCCGTTCAATCCATTCAAAAAGCGTTGGAAGCGATTCCTCTTCGTTATAGAGAGGCACAATTATCGAAATATCCATCTTTAGCTTTATTGGTAATAACTATTAATCTTCAAAAATACTTTTTTCTCTTTTTATAATCGGTGACATAATCAGCCCCACAATAGCTCCAAAGAAAACATTCATCCATACAAACTGGAGTGAAAATGTGGCGGGTTTCATCATAGCTTCCATTTGATCATACGCATCACTAGTAATAGGTAATTTAAATGTTTCTATTGCCTTCATGCTTTCATTCAACAACATAGATAGATATTCTGGATTTATAAATTTAAAATAAAAATACTTTACTATTGATGAAATAAGAGCCGCAAAGAAGAAAGAGAGGAGAATAAAAGAGAATGATTTCCAAAAAGTAATATATCCTTCAGACTCCTTATCTCTAAACCGTTTTGCCGATTGAAAGGTAAACACCAATATATAGATCATTACCACATAGGAAAGTAATGTTAATGGAACTGATTTTGAGACTGAGAGCAAAAAGTTGGCTGAAAAAAGTATGCCGAGAATCAAACCATTTGTCATGGTCGACCTCATTATATTTGGTTGCATAGCAGCTATTTTAATTATTTCGTACAAAAGTACAAAAAAACCGGAATAACAGAAACTTTAAAAACCAATTACGCTGTGTGATAAACAAAAAGAGCCAACAAGTTAATTTGTCGACTCTCTTTATTTAAAAATCCGCTTCTTAGCTAAAAATTAATTTCTTTGCTTTTAGTCCTGCAAATACAGCTAACAATAAAAACATATAGCCCATACCGTCGCCAACAGGTAGAGTTGGTGTAGGAGGTATATCATCACCTTCGCTTGGAGGAGGACCACCAGCATTAAACTTAGTCCCGGCATTCTGAGCTAAAGTCAAATCTGTTGTTAGCGAAGCTACGTCACTGTTTCTATTTATTTTTTTTGCTCTATCATTAGTCGATAAAGAGGAATAAAATCCGAAGTTTACACCTTGAGTTGCAACCGAATTTGACCTGGAACTTCCTTCGGCATACTCCGAACCTGCATATGCACTCCCATTTTGAGGATTGCGCGATGGATTGACTAAGCTTCCATACACACCAGCTGCTTTTTCACGAGCAACGCCATTTGAAACTCTGGCGTTTCCCAGCTTAGCCGCATTGCCAGAATTGATTATATTAAAATTGTCATTTACCATATATTGATAACCAACAATCTCACGAGCATTTTTTATCTTATTATCAAGATTAACACCCAAAATCACTTTCGATTTATCAAGAAGGTTCAATCCTGCATAATTATAACTTCTCAAAGAAGAAAATAACAAGGCTAACACTAAACTGACGACAGTAAATGTTCCTATTGAAATGACTAATAATCTTTTACTTTTCATATTCTGATCTTTAGCGGATAATTATTTTTTCTATATATTTATCATTGCCGATAATTGCTTTTGCAACATATGCTCCCGGCTCTAAGTTTTCAATCATTGTAATTCCATTCGGATCAACAGTCTTTCTGAACATTTCTGCTCCTGACAAATTGTAAAGCACAACATCTCCCAGTTTAGTCGTTTTGTTATCAACAAACAAGCTACCATTTGCTCCAAACACTTTAACGGTTGAACTTAATGCAGCATTACCATCATCTGTCGGTATGGTTAACGATACAACTTTAAAGCGAACCAATTCATCTGTAGGAGCTGCTTCAAAATTATATTCTGATCCACTATTTGTAACATCAACACTCGTTTTTTCTTTTAAGTCAACCAAATAAATTTTGGTATACAAATAATCAGTGTTTTGATGTGTAAATGCGAGTTTGAATGTTCCCGCGGCATTAGGACGGAAACCCAATTCTACATTGTTCATATCATTCACTGCATCAATCTGATATTCACCATCCGATTCGATAGCATACAACTGAGTAACACCTGGTATTACTATTTTCCGTCCATCCCAACCGTTATCAAAGCCTGTAGAACAACTTTCATCAGCAAAAATCCACATTTTGTCTGCACTGTTTGATCCAATTACATCAATTCTTGACCCAGTTTTCTGAGCTGAACGAACACGTTGAACTGCGTTATTTGCAGTAAGATCCGGATAACTGTATGCAAAAGTAGCATTTATATTGCTTGCTGCTATCGTTTTCACTAAAAAACCTTGCATTGAAGGAATTTGACTCGGCACACCAAGTTGTCCAGCAGTTTCAGATGTTGAAACATCGTAAGTACCGGCAGATGCAGGTAACACATTTTCATTCCATTCTTCACGGCTCCCAGTATTGTACAAGTAAACTGCAGCTTCAGTGCCCGCGCCGTAAGATATTTTTTTAACATCCATAGCTGCTACATAAGGATTGGCATAAATATTATTACCTGCCCAATCAGCACCTGCAGTATAATCCAAAGTTCTACTTACATTCTGAACATAAAGATTCCCTTTAAATGTATATGTACCCGGAGATTGTCTAACAACTTCATAGCCATCCACTGGGACTAATGCTTCTCCTGCAGACATACTATTTCCAGAACCAGCAGGTTTCCAAAGTCCTATATCTTTCAGTGTCGGATCAATATTCGATTCATCATATTTTCTTACACGGTTTCCTGCAGCAAATGTAGCACCTACTGTAGTGCTCTGCACCGGAATACCGAAATACTGCCAGTGATATTGAGTGTCCCAGTAAGATTTCGAATACATTTCAACAGAAGCTGGAACATTTGAATTATTTCCCGGATTATTAAATATCAATGAGCCATTAGCTTGTGTACTGCTTGATTTTATCAACAGCCCACCGATTCCAGCACTATTGGTCAATGTTCCAACAATTCCCAATTGAGTTTCAGGGGAAATTGTCAATATTCTTCCTGCTTCTATAGTCAAATCGGTAACATTATTCGATGAATTTAAAGTACAATTACCTCTGATTATAGGGCTATCGTCAACACTTCCATAAGTTACATCCCCATTAGAGCCAGGAACTTCATTTACATTCCATTTTGTATTATCCTCCCAATTACCTGTACCTGTAAAAATTGGGATATTGTCGAAATACTTCTCGTCTCCCAAATTTGTTCCGGATTCATTTGTTACATATCCCTTAAAATAGATTCTTGTTCCTCTTGGAAGGTCAGAAATAGGCAAACTGAAAGTACCTGCTTCTTGATTATCTTCAACTGATTTATTATCAGACTCAGACACTCCAGATACAGTGCTCCACACAATTCCACGCTCTAATATCGTACTTTTTGTTGGAGGTCCCGAAATAGTTGCTCCTAAAGTTGCTCTATTTAGTCCAATATTAATTGCCGGATTGGTTACGATAGTTTCCAAAGCACATAAATTTGGATTCAAGTAATCTTCCGGAGTATAATATCTTGTCATACTTCCATTATAGTCATACTCATAATATCTAATCCAGTATTCATTTGTAGAGCTAGGAATGGTAACAGTAAATTTAGTATCAGTTCCGTTGAAAACAACTTGCTGATGATTACCACTGCTATATGTATAATCAGAATTAGCAACAAATATTTCATCATCAGTTGGGTCTGTAAATGTATTTTCGCAATTGATTACAGCAATACGATGATCACCACTACCCGGAGAAGCATCAATCGTTATGGTAGTAGGAGTAATTGAAACAAACGTTATTGTATTTGTTTGAGAGTCAGGAGTAGTCGGAGTATTTCCCGTGATTCGGATTGTTTTAATATAGCTTTTTACAGAATGACCTACATCAATTCCTCCAGCATCCTTCGTATTAGCGGTTATCCATCTTACCTGCACGGCCGATTTATTGGCACATTCGGCAGGAAGCGTAATTGCATAATTGGTGGATGTTGCAGTAACAGCTATCGTGTTACCAGCAAAATCCAACCAACTCCCTGCTCCAATTTTATATTGCAACTTAAAATTAGCAGGACCTCCGGCATCGGAAGCCATGAACGCACTTACGTTTATGGTGTGATATCCAGCGGTTGA
>JBBIID010000102.1:0-8852 GCA_037446675.1 Paludibacter sp. | reverse complement strand
CCCATTACCAAAGCGGGTTCCAGTTTTGCAGTTACAGCCAATGCCGAACAGATACCCAACACCTGAACTGTAATCGGGTTATTTTTACTTAGCGGACCTAAGAAAACCTGTTTTGTTTTTTCTGAAAATAATTTACTCATTCTTTGGTTCCTCCAGTTACTGTTTTTTTAAAAATTCCTGATACTGACCAATGCTTTTCAAAAGCATAGCTTCGACACCTTTACTTGTAATGGTACCTCCCGAGATCGCATCAATTTGCTCCTTGCCCTCGGCAAATTTGCCGGCTTTCATTACGGCAATTGAAACAAACTCTTTAGCATCGTTCAAAATATGTTTGCCCACAAATCTGTTTTGGAAATCAGAAGTTGCAATTTCAGCTCCCAAACCCGGAGTTTCACTTGCATGTGAGAAATAAGTTCCATAAACTGTGTTTTTATCATCATCCAAAGCGATATAACCCCAAATTGGCCCCCAAAGACCGGCTCCACGAACAGTGATAATGTATTTTGTTTTACCATCTACCTCTGCAACATACAAAGGCAATTCGCGTTGTTCAAGTGCTTTCGCATTTTCTTTAAGCACATCAATGCCAAAGGCTTTACCTCTTTCTTCCGAAGTAATATCACCATTCGAATTCAACACGAGTTCTTTCACAATATATTTATCGTACAAAGCAGCGGCATTCTGATCTTTCAAATCGATGCGCAACGAGCTTAAAATCTGCTTTTTCTTGTCGAGAGCAATGTTTTCATTTTGTGTTTCTTTCAACCCACCTGAAACCAGTGCCAGCAATAATGCTACGACTACGACCATCACGATCGCGTAAATCAATGTATAGCTGTTTTTATTAGTATTCATCGTTCTTACGTTTTAATTATTTATTAATAGCGCGTTTCAAGCGACGTTTCACATTGGCATCCACTACATAATAGTCAATCAGCGGAGCAAAAATGTTCATCAACAATATGGCGAGCATCATTCCTTCTGGATAACCCGGGTTAAGTACGCGAATAATGATTGCCATTGCTCCTATAAGGAATCCGTAAATCCATTTACCTTTTTCGGTACGAGCCGAAGTTACAGGATCGGTAGCCATAAACACAGCACCAAATGCAAAACCACCAAATACTAAATGATTGTACCATGGGAAATGAGCAGAAGCAGTGTCCGGACCCCAAAGATTGAAAGCTAAAGCCACTAAAGCTCCACCGGCAAACACAGAGAACATTGTTTTCCAGCTTGCTATGCGGGTAACTAATAAAAGTACTGCACCGATTAAAATTGCCAACGCAGAAGTTTCACCGATAGAACCCGGAATCAATCCAAGGAATCCATCCATAAAACCGATCTTATCTCCAACAATTCCCATTAAATCTGCATGAGGTGTTGGAGAAGTTGCAACCTGACCAAGAGGAGTAGCACCCGAAAAAGTATCTACCGTATTTCCGGCACCAAGTCCGAATGTAGTACTTGTGCGAACCCAAACATTGTCACCCGACATAAAGGTTGGATAAGCAAAGAAAAGGAAAGCTCTGGTTACCAACGCCACGTTAAAGATATTCATCCCTGTACCTCCAAAAACTTCTTTCGCAAAAATTACTGCGAATGCAGTTGCCACAGCCACCATCCAAAGCGGCGTATCTACCGGAACAATTAGTGGAATAAGAAAACCTGTTACCAGGAATCCTTCCTGAATTTCGTGTCCTTTTATTTGGGCTACAATAAACTCAATGCCCAACCCAACTACATACGAAACTACAATGAAAGGCAACACTGCCAAAAATCCGAATAAGAATTCGGCCCAGAAACCAACACTTTGCCCAACCGACAAATAATGTTGATAACCCACATTGTACATTCCAAACAACAAAGCAGGAATCAATGCAATCACCACAACGATCATGGTACGTTTCGAGTCAATTGCATCGTGAATATGCGTTCCGCTTTTCGATGTACTGTTGGGAACGAATAAAAACGTTTCGAAGCCATCAAAAACCGAATGGAATTTTTCCAGCTTACCGCCTTTTTCGAAGTGCGGTTTCAGTTTGTCTACTATATTTTTTAATGCGCTCATATTTATTTTTAATAATCTCCGACGAACAAGCGTCCGGTTGAAGACAGATTTTTATTTCATTTACTTTTCACTTATTATTCCAATTCGCTCTTCATTGTATCCAAAGCATTACGAACAATAAGCTGCAATGGTAATTTCGAAGTACAAACAAATTCACATAAAGCAACATCCTCCGGAGCAATTTCGTAAGCACCTAACGCTTCCATTTTGTCGATATTTCCGGCAATCATTGCTTTAATAAGGAATTCCGGCAAAATATCCATTGGTAGAACTTTGTCGTATTCGCCCGACATGATAATGGCACGAATACCACCCATTAAGCGAGCATCGTATTTATAATGTACTTTTCCGAAAATACTTTGGAAAAGCTTACTTCCTACAATTCCGCTGAAATATGTTTTGCTTGTACTGAATCTGTTGAAACGAGGCATTGCCCAACCGAACATTTCGTGAGTTTCGTTACCATCGTCGATAACAGTGATTTGATTGGCATAAGGATCAAACACTCCGTCCTGTTCTATTTTAATTCCGGTAAGGACGTTGCCGCTGATATAACGCAATGGAATTTCAGCGTTTACTTTTCCTTTTACGATTGGTTCGATAGTAGTTCCACCAATTGTAGTGTAATACTGAGGTTCTTTTACTTCAGGACCGGAAAGTGCAATAATTTTAGTCAGATCCACGATCCCTTTATTGAAGTAACGTCCGATAAACAGCACATCCTGAACATTTACCGTCCAAACGACTTCGCCTTTGTTTACCGCGTCAATTTTGTTGATTTGAACACCGACATTTCCAATAGGGTGAGGGCCATTGTATTCTGTAATGGTTGCGTTTTTCACCGAAAGAAATTCCGAAGATTTATTTCCGGCTTTCACTCCTAAATGAACCTTCCCTTCGGTCAATTTAGACAAAGCATCAATACCCGCCTGAAAGTCTGCAAATTGACCTTTCAGAACAAAATCAAAATCAGGCGCAATCGGCGCAGAATCGAAAGTCGACACAAAAATCGCTTTTGGAGCTTTTGCAGGATCAGCAATAACATCGTATGGGCGTTGTTTGATATAAGCCCAAATTCCGGCAGTAAGCAACTGAGATTTCACTTCTTCTCCCGATAGTTTCGCTAAAGAACCAGTTGTAAATGTTTCGTGTTCGGTTTTTGCATCAGGTGCAATCGTTACGCTCAACACTTTCCTTCTTTCGCCACGGTTTACAGCAAGTATTTTACCACTTACCGGAGCAACAAAGTTCATTTCGGGAACAACTTTGTTGTAAAAAACGGGGGAACCGGCTTTCACGACATCTCCTTCTTTTACCACTACCTTTGGGGTAACTCCATGATAATAATCGGGAATCATCGAGATAACTTTCGAAAGTTGGGCAGCGCCAACAACTTCCTTAGCTTTACCGTCCATTTGAATGTCCAAACCACGTTTTGTTTTAATTAGGTCAGCCATATAATTTGTTATAGTTTATATTCTTATATTTTTTAGATTAACCTTTTAAGCCCTCTTTTGCGTTTTTTGCAACAACCAAAAAACAAGAAGCTTTAACGTAATTTTATAAACTGCAAATAATCAATAAGATACAAAACACAAAATGTCTTATTTGCCTCTTTTAAAAAACGTTGCAAAAATACGTAATTTTCATCGCATTTCAATTATAATTAATGAAATTTTTCATTAATTTGCAATAGACATATAAAAACCTGTTTTATAATAATTTACAAAACAAAAATTAAATTAGAATAACAAAACAGATCTATAAAATAACTGAATAATCATCAAACAAATTTTTCATCAATAAGTTCCAGTATTTATCTTTATTGCTTTAATTTATCTATTTTTGTGGCAGAGATATTGTTATGAGCAACAAAAAACTAACAGCATGAAAAAAATTCTCGTCATTATTTTAACAATAAACAGCTTTATCCTTTATTCTCAGGGAGTACAACGCACACAAACATATGCCGAAAACATAAAAACGATGCAAATTGGAGTTGCAGGTCAGGATTTTTATTTGCCCATTATCGACATGAACGGCTCGGATATATTAAACATCAGTTTTGACGAAATGTCTCACGAATCTCATTCGTACAGTTACAAAGTGATTCACTGCAATGCCGACTGGACTCCATCCAACCTCTCAACAACAGAGTATATACAGGGTTTTACCACCGCCAATATAACGGATTACACCCCATCGATTAACACCACTTACCTTTATACTCACTACCGTTTTAGTTTGCCGAACGAAGACATGACTTTCAAAATTTCGGGAAATTACACCGTGATAATATATGAGGACAATCAACCCGACAAACCGATTGCGCAAGCCTGCTTTTCAATAGTAGATCCAAAAGTTGCAATATCGGGACAAATACGTGGAAATACCGACACAGAACTTAATCGACGGTTGCAGCAAGTTGATTTTGATATAAATTTAAACGGATACCCGGTGAGAGATGCGAGTTCGGAAATAAAAGTGCTGGTGCGTCAAAACAACAGACAAGACAATCAGGTTTTCGACATAAAACCAACCTATTTTTCGGGATCTAAGCTAAGCTACATGAATAACAAAGCATTGATTTTTGAAGGAGGAAACGAATATCACCGCTTTGATATTTCGTCGGTATACGCTGCCAGCGAAGGCGTGGAAAACATTCGTTACAATCGCACGCATTACGACGCCTTTCTGACTCCAAACAAAATTCAATCGACCAATTCATATGTGTACGAACCGGATGTAAACGGGAAATACATTGTCAACCTACAAAACTCTGACGAAGATGACATTGATGCCGACTATTTGATTGTGCATTTTTCGCTGGATGCAAAGTCCCCGTTTTTCGACGGACAGTTATATCTGGGTGGCGAATTCAATCACAATATTATGGACAATACTTCGCGTTTGAAATATGATGCTGAATCGTCGACTTATTTTCAGGATATTTTACTGAAACAAGGTGGTTACAATTATCAATACTGGTTTGTGCCCAAAGGAAGTACAAAAGCAACTACCGAGCGGGTGGATGGAAGTCATTGGCAAACAAAAAATGAATATACCATTTACGTTTATCATCGTCCGTGGGGAGAAAGATACGATAAACTGGTGGGCGTAAAAACAATTGAATGAAGATTTCAAGAGAGCTAAAATTAACGGCTTCTTATTTTTTTAAAGCAATTTTTCTATAAACCGACTAATAGAAAAAGAACGCAAGCTACTGAAATCAACGCAAATCATAAATGCTTATTTCACTTACAAAAACAACTGTGTAATTTGCGTAATTTGCGTTCAAATCTATCATATAGCATAAAACTAAAATTCACGATTATATAAAACTAATTAACCGGTAAGCAATGAAAGTATACAAATTTGGTGGAGCATCAGTCCGTTCGGCCGAAGGAATTAAAAATATCGCAAAAATAGTTTCGGGCGAGAGCGAGGATTTATTTATTGTTATTTCGGCCATGGGAAAAACCACAAATGCCATGGAAGAAGTACTTGATCTTTTCATGAAAGCAAATCACGAAGCTTCTGTCGCGAAGTTGCAGGAAGTGGAAAACTATCATCTCGAAATTATTAAAGAATTGTTCGTAGAGCCTGAAACAGGATTCGCAACTGTAAAACCCGTCTTCGAGGAATTACAAAAAATGATTCGCGAAGGAATTGGAGACGATTACGACTGTTGGTACGACAAGCTTGTTTCTTTTGGCGAGATATTATCCACGCTCATCATCTCAGCTTATCTTATTGAATCGGGAATTAAAAACGTATGGCTGGACATGAGAAAACTGCTGGTGACCGACAGTAATTATCGTGAAGCTACCGTGAGAATGACTGAATCACAAATAAACCTGAGAAATGCTGTAGATTTCTCAAAGAATAAGATATATATCGGACAGGGCTTTATCGGGGCAAATATCATAGGCAACCCCACTACTCTCGGTCGCGAAGGTTCCGATTATTCGGCTGCTATTGTTGGAAACCTGCTATCTGCCGAAAGCGTTTCAATATGGAAAGACGTTCCTGGAATTTTGAATGCAGACCCGCGCCTGTTCGAAAACACGGTGCATATTCCCGAACTTACTTATTTGGATGCTGTAGAGTTGGCATTTAGCGGAGCACAAATTATTCACCCTAAAACAATAAAGCCGCTGGAGAATAAGCAAATTCCGTTATTTGTTCGTCCTTTTGGCGATCCTACGGCGAAAGGTTCAGTAATAAAATCCACCACAGAAAAACCGATCGATGTTCCGGTGCTTATTCTTCGTAAAAATCAGGTGCTGGTTACTATCCGTCCACGCGACTTTTCGTTTATATTGGAAGAAAGCTTGTCGAAAGCTTTTGCCGTAATGAACAAACACCGGTTGAAAGTATCAATGATTCAAAGTTCGGCTATCAGTATTTCGGTGTGCGTGGACAATACACGCTATCTGTCCGGCGCACTGGATGAACTGGCAAACGATTTTAAAGTTTCGTACAATGAGAATTTGGAACTACTTACTATTCGGGGCATTACCGACGAGATAATTGAGAAAACCACTGCAGGAAGAGACATTTTGCTTAAACAGCGAACCCGCCGAACGGGAAGATTTTTGATGAAAGAAAAATAAAAAAATAGGCGTTAGAAAAAAGCATTCTAACGCCCATTTTATTGTTTAATCGATACATTAAAACAAATAGCTCACCGAGGCAACAACTCTATGATTGTTCACATTATAAGGATTCGACACCAATCCGTTAGCTTTTAATGTTCCGTATTTAGCAGAAGTAAGGTCATATTCCAAACCAAATTTGAAATTGGTCAGGCTGTATGTCACATGCGGAGCCACGCGAATCAATTGATCGAGCAATAGCTGTGAGTCTTGATAAAAGCCGTAGCCATAAGCAGTAAATTTATCTGACGAATTTACAACCAGCAATTTATTCGTTCCAAAGTTTTGAGAAAACCCGAGAAACACACCCACCTGTACCTTTGAGCCATAAACAATATTCAGCCACGAGCTCGCTACATTAAAATTCGTATACGAAGGCTGTCCATTAATACTGTCGGTAACTCCATAACCGCTCGGAATTAAATAATCGCTTAAGTTTTCGCCCCACAAAGCTTTCGCTTTAATCTGGATATTTTTGTTCACATATTGAGTATAAGCCACTGCGCTTACCGAGGTTATTGTTGCCACAGCAGGTTTAATGGTTTTTACATCAGCACCCAGCCCGGAAGTCCAATACTTAGTTTTGCTTTCAGCCCCGAAGAATAAACTTGGCAACATTGCATTTTTCAAATAGCTGGCACTCGATCCTAGAGGGCCTTGCGACAAATATTGCATTTGATACGACGCTGAAGCCAACAACGAAAACGTTTCAGTCAGATTTTGTTTAAACCTAACTTGAGGACTTCTGCTAAAAGGTTGAAAAGGCGCTCCTGCATTCAACGATGGACCAGTTGGCATAACGCTCCCAAACATGGGATGCCAGGTTTGTCCTACAAGAAGTTCGGATTTCGACCAGTTTAATTTCAAATAGGCCTGACGCAAACGAATAAGATAATAAGATGCCGTAACACCAGCGAAATCACATTCTATTTTTGCACTGGTGGCCGCTCCCAAAATAGGAGTTCCTTTAAAATCAACACCTAACCGTGTAGCCACGCTTATCATTTCGGCACCGGGAACAGCATTTTTGTCTTTCCCTTCGAAGAGGTCAACAGGTTTCGGAAGCAAATGAAAAGCTCCATCAATTGCTTCCACATTTTGGCGGGAATTGTAATAAAAATCGCTGCGAACAAATCCGTAAAGTTTATACGATGGTGAATTTGTGTCGGCAGCGAATAAAAAGCCAGTTGCAATAATGAAAGAGAAGGTAAAAAGTAACAGTTTTCGAAAATTCATCGATTTTAAATTAATTCAGTTATTATTTAATATAAAAAAAAATCACCCGGCCATTAAATGTTCAATAAGAATTTTGGTTCCTATGCCTACGAGGATAATACCTCCCAGTATTTCAACATTAAATTTAAATGTACGTTTAAAGTGAAAACCGACACCAAGGCCAATAAGAGAAAACAAGAAGCTAATAAATCCGAAAGTGCTTATAGCGAACCATATTCTATCCGGGAAAGAGACAAAAACAATTCCCGTGGCCAACGCATCAATACTTGTAGCAAATGCCAACGTAATCAATGTCCTCCATTTAAATGGGTTCGATTTCGATTCGCAATGTGGATCAATGGGTTTTAATCCTTCTATAAACATTTTACCTCCAATCAAACCGAGCAAACCAAAGGCAATCCAATGATCAAACGCATTCATCACCCGTGCAAAGGACAATCCTCCGAAAAATCCGATTAAAGGCATTGCTCCCTGAAAAAGTCCGAACAAAAATGCCATTCGAAAGCCTTTTTTCCATTTCAGTTTTTTCAGGCACATTCCCTTACTCACCGAAACAGCAAAACAATCCATTGCCAAACCGATTCCGATAATAATAATTGATACAATATCCATTAAGCAGCCCCCTATTTGTTAACTCTAAATAATTTTAAAACAGAAGATTTGCATGCGTGTGGAGCAAACAAATCTTCCCGTTTATAATTGCAAATTATTTCTTTTCAAAAAAAATCACAGCATCTTTTTCACTTGGTTATACACGTTTTGGGCGTTAAAACCAAGTTTTTCGTCCAACACTTTGTAAGGTGCCGAGAATCCAAACGATTCGAGTCCGAAAACTTTACCATTAGCACCGACCAACCCTTCAAGATTTACCGGTAATCCGGCAG
>JBBIID010000101.1:0-8915 GCA_037446675.1 Paludibacter sp. | reverse complement strand
AGAATAAATTCTATATAAAATAAATAAATAATATATTTTTAAATGTAATTATTTTGTTGATTATGAGTAAATTATTTGTGTAATGCAAGAAAATATTAAAAAATATTAATGGATATAAATAGAGTTAACTATCTGTTTTATAGTTTTTTTGAGTTGAAATGACATTGTTGTTAATGGGCTTCAAGCCAATTGGAACCCACACCACAATCGGCTACCAACGCAACATTCAGTTTAATGGCATTTTCCATTTCATCTTTTACCAGTTTTGTTATAAACTCGATTTCGGATTTTGGAACAGTAAAGTTCAACTCATCGTGTACCTGCATGGTCATTTTTGTATTGGTTTGTTCGGAGTCTAGGCGCTTTTGAATATTGATCATTGCAATTTTGATAATATCGGCAGCCGAACCCTGAATGGGAGCGTTAATGGCATTTCGTTCGGCAAAACCACGAACGACGCTGTTTTGCGAATTAATATCCGGCAGGAATCGTTTGCGTCCGAACAATGTTTCCACATAACCTTTTGCTTTTGCTTTTTGAATGGCGTTATCCATGTATTTTTTTACTTCGGGATAAGTACTGAAATAGCCATCGATCAGTTCTTTTGCTTCGGCTCGCGGAATTCCTAACCTCTCGGACAACCCGAAAGTGGAGATACCATAAATAATTCCGAAGTTTGCTGTTTTTGCCTTGCGGCGCATGTCGGAAGTCACCTCTTCGAGAGGAATTTTATAGATTTTAGCGGCAGTAGCAGTATGAATGTCGTGACCGCTGTTGAACGCTTCGACCATATTGGTATCGCTGCTCAGATGCGCCATAATTCTTAATTCGATTTGAGAATAATCGACACTCAGGAAAATATCGCCTTCGTCGGGAATAAATGCTTTTCGGATTTCCTTCCCTTGCGCATCGCGAATCGGGATATTTTGCAAATTTGGATTCGTGGAACTCAATCGGCCTGTAGCGGCTACAGTTTGATTATAAGAGGTGTGCACTTTTCCGGTTACAGGGCTGATAATTTGCGGTAAAGCATCAATATAAGTGCTCAGCAGTTTTTTCAATCCGCGGTAATCAAGGATTTTCCCAACGATTGGGTGTTTGGAACGAATCTTCTCCAGAATATCCTCGGATGTTGAATATTGTCCAGTTTTGGTTTTCTTCGCTTTTTCGTCGAGTTTGAGCCGGTCGAATAAAATTTCACCCACCTGCATTGGCGAACTAACGTTGAATTCATATCCGGCTAACTGATGAATTTCTTTTTCAAGATCTTCCATTTCTTTCGTAAGAATAACTGAGCTTTGAGTCAGTGCTTCGCTGTCAATTCTTACACCGTTGTGTTCCATAGTTGCCAACACGTGTACCAATGGCATTTCGATATCGTAAAATAATTTCTCAAGATCGTTGTTTTTCAGCTCCTGTTCCAAAACTTGTTTCAAGCGGAAGGTGATGTCGGCATCTTCGGCAGCATAATCGCACAATTTATCAATGTCGACTGTTCGTATTCCCGCCTGATTTTTACCTTTTCCTCCTACCAAATCTTCGTAGTGAATGGTTTTGTAGTTGAGGTAAATTTCGGCTAGATAATCCATTCCGTGTCGCAAATCGGGCTGAATAAGATAATGAGCAATCATGGTATCGAAAAGTTTTCCTTTCAACTCGATGCCGTATTGTTTCAGCATTAATAAGTCGAACTTAATGTTCTGACCAATTTTTTCAATATTGTTGTTTTGGAATACTGCTTTAAACTCGTGCAAAACTTCGAGCGCTTCGGCCTTGTTTTCGGGCAACGTAACGTAATAAGCTTCACCTTCGACAAAGCAAAACGAAAGTCCCACTAAATCATCAGTAAACATATCCAATCCGGTAGTTTCGGTATCGAAGCAAAATGTTTTCTGCATAAAAAGCTTCGAAATCAGATTGGAGCGCTTGACTTTATTGTCAACTAAAATATATTTATGAGGAGTTGATAAAATGGTTTGTAAACCTGTGGTATTTTCAATAAATATTTTTTCTTCCTGTTGTTTTTCAGGTTGTACAACTTTCGCAGGTTGTTTTTCGGCTTCGTCGAACGCATCGAAAAGCGACATTTGTCCGGCAGGCGATGGTTTGGATTTGAATGCAATTGTTGTTGAAGGAGAATCGGGTGGAAGAGATGTGAATACGCTTCCCATTTTTGATGATAAGGTGCGGAATTCGAGTTCGTCAAATAACGCTTTTAAGTCTGCTTCATTTCGGGGTTCTACTTCGAGGCTTTTTTCATCGAAAGTGAGGGGAACATCTATTTTAATGGTAGCCAGAAATCTAGAGAAAACAATTTGTTCTTTATTTTCTTCAATTTTTGTTTTCAAAGCTCCTTTCAATTCATCGGTACGGGTGAGTAGTGAATCGATACTTCCAAATTCTTTCAAAAGTTTCACTGCCGTTTTTTCACCTACGCCGGGACAACCGGGAATATTATCTTATGAATCTCCCATCAGTCCAAGTAAATCAATCACCTGTTCGTGACTGTCCAAATCGTATTTTGCTTTCACTTCAGCCGGACCCATTACTTCGAATCCTCCGGTATGTTTGGGGCGATACATAAAAATATGATCGGAAACAAGCTGACCGTAATCTTTGTCCGGAGTGAGCATAAATACTTCAAAGCCTTCTCTCTCGGCCATTTTTGCCATGGTGCCAATAACGTCGTCCGCCTCGAATCCTGGAACTTCGATAGCCGGAATATTGTATGCTTTAATCAGATCTTTTATGATTGGCACTGCCAAGCGAATATCCTCCGGAGTAGCCTCACGTTGCGCTTTGTACAAATCGTATGCTTCGTGACGGAATGTTTTTCCTTTCGGATCGAAAGCCACGGCGATATGCGTTGGTTTTTCCCGTTTCAGCACATCTTCTAACGTATTTACAAAACCGTAGATGGCAGACGTGTTCAGACCTTTTGAGTTGAAGCGCGGGCTTCGGATAAAGGCGTAATACGAACGATAAATAATAGCGTAAGCATCTATAAGGAATAGCTTTTTCATGATTCGACGAGAATTTATATTGAAAAATTTTTAAAGTACAACATTTGAATAAAACTAAAGATTATCAGCTATTTATGCTATTTTCCAACAAAAACTGTTTATGTTGAAAAATATTTAAAGTGTTTTTTCAGATAATTAATAATGTTGTTCTGACTGTAAAAGTAATTAAAAAATGTGCAGAAATTATCAGAATGAACCAAACAAACAACAAAATTGTTTACTTTTGCATATTCAAAAAAGTTAAATGTCTGTATGACCGTTATTGAGACGATTCGGAAATCGATAGCACCGGAAATGCAATTGTTTGCTCAAACATTTGCTGAAGCTTTGCGTACGGACAATCCCATGTTGGAAAGCGTAAACGAATATGTTCTGCAAAAAAGCGGAAAGCAATTGCGCCCCATGTTGGTGATTTTATCTGCTAAAATGTGTGGTTAGGTGAACCAAACCACTATCGATGGGGCACTTTCGCTGGAACTTTTGCACACTGCCAGTTTGATACACGATGATGTGGTAGACGATACGCTTGAACGCAGAGGAAAACCATCGATAAACGCTCGCTGGACTAACAAAATTGCCATCCTTTCAGGCGATTATATTCTTTCTAAATCACTCGAATGTTCTGCCAGAACCGATAATTTAGCTGTGCTAAAAGCGATGGCAAATATCGGAATGCAATTGTCCGATGGCGAATTGTTGCAATTAATTAGTGAACGGCTCTCCAGTGAATCGGAAAAAAATTATTTTACGATGATTCGCAAAAAAACGGCACTTTTATTCTCGACCTGTACCGAGGTGGGTGGAATTTCGGTAAATGCTACCGAGGAGCAATTGATGCATCTACGTAACTTTGGCGAATATCTGGGAATTTGTTTTCAGATAAAAGATGATATTTTCGATTATTCTGAAAATATTAATATTGGTAAACCTACCGGAAATGATATTCGCGACGGAAAACTTACTTTACCATTGATTTACGCTTTGCAAAATACCGATGGTGAAGATAAAGAGCGCATTCTTGGTTGGCTAAAAAATAAAGATTATTCTTCGGAAAATATTCATTTTATCACCGAGTTTACGCACAAAAATGGCGGAGTGGAATATGCCATAAAAAAGATGAATGAATATAAAAACAAAGCTATTGATGAACTCAACAGCTTTGCTAGTAGCGAAGTAAAAAATTCGCTGATTATGTGTGCGGAATACTCGGCAAACCGAGAGTATTAAACCTTTCCGTTTAAAAATACTTCACTTCTTTTCCTTCGATTGAAGAAAGCAGATTGTTCGCCAAACGGCTGGCACCAATGCGAAACATTTTATTGTTTAGCCAGTCATTGCCAAGAATTTCTTTTACGATTGTATAATGCTTCACCGCATCTTCGGTAGTTACAATTCCTCCTGCGGGTTTATAGCTTACTCTTACTCCTGTTTTTTCGTGCCACTCTTTTATTGCCTGACACATAATGTAGGTTGCTTCCAAGGTGGCTGCAACAGGAATTTTTCCGGTAGATGTTTTGATGAAATCCGCACCGGCCGACATAGCGAGGATTGATGCTTTTTTGATGTTGGAAGCCGATTGAAGAGCACCCGTTTCAAGAATTACTTTCAAATGAGCGTCCCGGCAAGATGATTTAATTTCGGAAAGCTCTTCGTAAACTTCCTGATAGTCTTTTTCCAAAAATTTGCCGATGGATATAACCACATCAATCTCGGTAGCACCTTCCATTACCGCCATAGCTGTTTCGGCGACTTTCACTTCGATAAAAGTCTGAGAAGCAGGAAACCCGGCAGCAACAGAGGCAATTCCAATATTTTCGGTCAAATGTTTTTTTACTGTTTCGACTAATGCCGGATAAACGCAAATAGCACCGACGTTGGAAAGGTGCGGAAATTTTGCGCTGAAACCATTCACTTTTTCAACCATCGAAACGATTTCCTGATGGGTGTCAGTGCCATTGAGTGATGTTAAATCAATCAAACTCAGACATTTTTTATATACTTCTTTATTGTCGTTTTCTGCGTAATGGCCTGCAATTATTTTTTCGACATCTTGCTTTACACTGTCGTCGCTCAGGTTGCAATTGTATTGAGCGAAAAGATCGTCAAATTTACTCATATTGTTTGGTTGATTCGGTAATTAGTTAATTTGTTGATGTGGTGATATGATAATGTGTTGATTAGGGAATTAAAGAAATAGAAATAATCAGATTGTAATTATCACATTATCATATCACCATATTATTACATCAATTTATCATTCTCAAGATGGCGGGTTTTGTCCCGTTCCGTCTTTTTTTGCATGTTTTTTTCGAAAGCTTCGGTAAGGTTTACTCCGGTTTGATTGGCCAGACAAATCAACACCCAAAGCACGTCGGCCATTTCGTCGGCAAGATTACTTTTTTTATCAGACTCTTTGAACGATTGTTCGCCATAAGTGCGGGCAATGATGCGCGCTAATTCACCCACTTCTTCGGTGAGAATGGCCATATTGGTCAGCTCGCCAAAGTATTTAACGCCGTAAGTTTTGATCCATTCGTCGACCTGCTTTTGGGCATCTTCCAGTGTGATTGAATTACTCATTTAATCGTGCAATTATGGTTTCGTTTCCACGTGTGGATTCGCCCACCTGAACAAATATTTCGGTGTCCAATGGGAAATACAAATCGACACGCGAACCGAACTTGATAAATCCGAGATGCTCATTCAGGTGACATTCCTTTCCGGCATGTGCATAAGTCACGATTCGGCGGGCCAACGCTCCTGCAATTTGGCGAACGAGAATTTGTGTTTTAAATTCTGTTTCGATTACCACGGTTGAGCGTTCATTTTCGTGGCTCGACTTTGGCAAAAAGGCAGCCATGTGTCGTCCGCTATGATGTTTCGATTGTATCACATGTCCTTTCACCGGATACCAGTTGGCATGTACATTAAAAACCGACATAAAAATAGAAACCTGAATGCGTTTGTCTCCGAAATATTCCAACTCATCGGTAGGTTCAACCACTACAATTGTTCCATCGGCAGGAGCTACCACCAAGCTCGGATCATCAATATAAACCTTGCGTGGAGGGTTGCGGAAAAAGTAAGCGAAAAAAAACAGCAATAGTGCTGATATAATTAGATTTACAGCCAATGCCGGTAGTGGAAAATGAATGTAAATATAAGAATTTAAAGCAAAAAGAATAATCAGGAGCGAACCAAGAATCATTCTGCCTTCCTTGTGAATTTTAATATATCTCATGTGTTTTTTAGTTACTCAATTGTTGGTTGAAAAGAAAGTGAATTGTTTCAAGAAAACCAAATTCAAGAAACAAAAGTAGAGAAAAAGAATCAGTGTTGCAAGCAGGGCGTTTAAACTTTTATAATCCATTGGAATTGCTTAACTTTGCAGCTTATTTCCTGCTCGGAATTCACAAATTTGTTTTGTATTAAAAATAAACAACATATATCGTATGAATTTATCTTTGCTCACCGCAATTTCTCCCGTTGATGGTCGTTATCGTTCAAAAACCGAAGCTTATGGAGCTTACTTTTCAGAATATGCCTTGATGCGCTACCGCGTTTTGGTGGAAGTGGAATATTTTATCGCGTTGTGCGAAATTCCATTGAAGCAATTGGAAGCGGTTCCGGCATCGGTGTTTCCGAAATTAAGAACAATTTATACTGATTTTTGTGAAGCTGATGCGTTGAAAATAAAAGAGATAGAAAGCGTTACCAATCACGATGTGAAGGCGATTGAGTATTTCATTAAAGAAAAATTCGATATGCTGGGATTGCAGGCATTCAAGGAATTTATCCATTTCGGACTTACTTCGCAGGATATTAATAATACTTCCGTTCCATTGTCGATTAAAGACGGACTGGCAGATATTTATTTTCCTGAAATGGAAAAACTGATGCAGGAACTGAATCATTTGGTGGACGAATGGCGCGATGTTTCGATGTTGGCAAAAACTCACGGACAACCGGCATCTCCAACCCGTTTGGGAAAAGAAATGATGGTTTTTGTCAATCGTTTGAACCAACAATTGTCAATATTGAAATCAGCTCCGAACTCAGCAAAATTCGGTGGCGCTACGGGTAATTTTAATGCACATGCTGTAGCGTATCCTTCTATCGACTGGAAAAATTTTGGGAATCGTTTCCTTTCTGAAAAATTAGGATTGGAGCGTGAGCAATGGACAACCCAGATTTCGAATTACGATAACATGGCGGCTCAGTTTGACGCGATGAAACGTATCAACACCATTTTGATTGATTTTTGCCGTGATATATGGACGTATGTTTCGATGGAATATTTCAAACAAAAGATTAAAGCGGGTGAAGTTGGTTCATCGGCAATGCCTCATAAAGTAAATCCGATTGATTTCGAAAATGCGGAAGGAAATCTGGCCATGGCAAATTCTGTACTCGAGTTTTTATCGGCGAAGTTGCCAATCTCCCGTTTGCAACGCGACCTGACTGATAGTACTGTTTTGCGCAATGTGGGTGTGCCGTTTGCACATACTATTATTGCTACGCAGAGTATTTTGAAAGGACTTGGAAAACTGTTGCTCAACGAAACAGCAATTTATCGCGATTTGGACAATACATGGGCAGTGGTTGCAGAAGGAATTCAAACCATTTTGCGTCGCGAAGCATATCCTTCGCCATACGAAGCGCTGAAAGCACTGACTCGTACTAACGAAGGGATCACGGAGAGATCAATTCGCGATTTTATCGAAACACTGGACGTGAGTCAATCGGTAAAAGAAGAACTAAAACGAATCACCCCACGGAATTATACCGGAATTTGATTTTTTTTGATGTGCTGATTTGATAATGTGGTGATGATTTATAAAATAACTAAAAAACGCAAGCTGGAGCTTGTAATATATCGATGTTCAATTTTCTGACACTTTTGAAGCGGTTTATTCCGCCGTATAAAAAATATGTTTTCCTGAGTTTGTTGTCGAACTTGTTGTCGACAATATTCAGCTTGTTCTCGTTTGCTACGATTGTTCCTGTCTTGCAAATTCTTTTCGGCTTACAAAAGACGATGAGATTTTACCAGATATGGACGTGGGACAACGAATTCAAAGAAATTGTTGCAGCCATAGAAAACAATCTTTATTTCGCACTCGACCAGATGATTGCGAAAGTAGGAGCTAATAATGCTTTGCTGTATTTAGGTGGTTTTTTGGTGTTAATGACAGCTTTGAAAGTTGGATTTTCGTATTTGGGATCTTACTATATGATTCCGATTCGTACGGGCGTATTGCGCGATTTGCGTGTTCAGCTTTACAAAAAAGTGTTGTCATTGCCTATCGGTTTTTTCACCGAAGAAAGAAAAGGGGATATCATGTCGCGTATGACCGGAGATGTAAGCGAGGTGGAAGCTTCCATTATGAGCTCGTTGGATATGATTTTTAAAAATCCGATCATGATTCTTATTTATCTCGGAGTGATGTTCGTTATGAGTTGGAAGTTGACCATTTTTGTGCTGATCCTTTTACCATTCAGCGGTTGGTTGATTGGAAAAATCGGGCAATCGTTAAAGAAACGTTCGAAAGAAGGGCAGGAGCAATCCGGCGAATTGTTGTCGCAGATTGAAGAAACATTGGGCGGTTTGCGTGTGATTAAAGCATTCAATGCGGAACATAAACTGGAAGCCCGTTTTTTTGCATTAAATCAGAAACTACGTAAAACGCTGAACCGACTAAACCGAAGATATAATTTGGCTCATCCGGTGAGTGAGTTGCTTGGAACTTTGGTTATTGCAATATTACTTTGGTTTGGAGGTATGCTTATTCTGGCAAATAACAGCAGTATTGGAGCGGCGGAATTTATCTACTATCTCGTAATTTTTTACAGCATTATTGCTCCTTCGAAAGATTTGTCGAAAGCGTCTTA
>JBBIID010000100.1:6159-8922 GCA_037446675.1 Paludibacter sp. | reverse complement strand
ACGTAGTGGCTTTATCAATCCGTATTGGCTAATAAATGAAGTTTCGAATGCAGATAATTCGCAATGGTTTATGGGCAACATAACACTTAATTTCAAAATAAACAAGATGTTATCGTTACGTGCAAGAGCTGCAACAGATATTCAATCGAAAGGTGCATGGCGCTTCGACAACTATTATTCGCCATTTGATGTAGATGGTTACTACGAAGAGGCAAAAGAAAATCGTTTTAACAACAACTTTGATGGGTTACTTAATTTCAACCATAAAATTAAAAAAATAAGTCTTGGCGCAAATGTCGGTGCAAGTTTACAACATATCGAAAGTGATCGAATTTTATCGCAAGTAAACACTTTGTTGGTACCCGATATTAAAAGCTTATCCAACAATGCCGGTATTATGAAAAGTTTACCCGGATATTGGGCAAAAGAGAAACAATCACTTTTTGGAGCAGCCAATTTTGGTTACGACAACTGGCTATACATCGATGGAACGACAAGAAGCGAATGGTCTAGTACACTACCAATAAAAAACAACTCTTATAACTATTGGTCTCTAGGATCAAGCATTGTCATCACTGAAATGCTAAAATTAAAATCGAAAGTACTTTCTTTTGCTAAAGTTCGCGCTTCCTATGCTTTAGTAGGTAACGATACTGATTTCGACAGATTATTTAATGGTTATTCATACGGAGGTTTGTTCTTGGGTAACATGGTATATTACCGTAGCGATGCAACAAGAATGAACTCTAGCATAAAACCTGAGCAAACGCGATCGGGCGAATTAGGACTCGACCTTCGGCTTTTTGATGGACGTATTACTGTTGATGCAACTTATTATAATAAAATATCTTACAATCAGATTATGACTGTAGATATTGCGAAACAATCCGGTTATAATAATAAAATATACAACACTGGAGAGGTTCGTAACTGGGGATTAGAGCTTTCTACAACATTAGTCCCTGTAAAAACAAAAAATTGGATGTGGGAAAGCACTTTCAACTGGGCAATGAACCGTTCTCTTATCGTTTCTTTAGCTGAAGGAATCAATCGTTTCGAAATTGGCAACATCGAAGGAGATGCATGCCGCTTGTATCTCGAAGAAGGTAAACCCTACGGTGTTCTTTATGGAAAAGATTATCGCAGAAACGAAGCAGGACAAATTTTAGTAAATAATAATGGAAAACCATTATTTGATCTTGATAAATACTTAGGAGCCGTAGAGCCCGATTTCATTGGAGGATGGCGTAACAAAGTACGGTTCAAAGATTTCGATTTTGGATTTACGATTGACTACAAAAAAGGAGGAATATTATTCTCGCGAACATCACTTCGAGGCGGTATCGATGGTCAGACAATACAATCTTTAAGAGGCAGAGATGAATTCTTTTTCTCTTCACTTATTCTAGGTGAAAACGATGCTGAACGAAACGGTTTTCTTGAGGCACAATATACAGTTTTACCAAATGCCAATTATGCCGAAAGTTCTGTATTGTATCCTGATGGTAGTCGTCCAAAAGGAATTCTTTTCGATGCCGTTTATGCTCCTGAAGTTGCTTATTGGGCAGGTGAGCAAAATATGGCATGGCTACGTCCCGATAATATGTGGCAGCATGACGGTGTGGCAAGTTCTGAATATATCTACAATGCTTCGTTCATTAAATTACGCGAAGTGAATTTTGGATACACCGTTCCAAACAAATGGCTAAAACGCACACCATTCACACAAGCTCGTGTCTCGGCGGTAGGACGTAATGTGGCTATTTTACTACAATATACACCCAAAGGGATTGATCCCGAAGCTACCAGTTCTGTTGGAAACGCTCAAGGACTTGAAAAAGGATATGCTTTGCCAAGTGCCACTTGGGGTTTTGACCTTAAATTGTCATTCTAAAAGTATGTATTGAAGATAAACAATTAAAATAATAAATATGAAAACTAAACATATATTATCCTTTCTATTGGCAATAGTTTTGCTTGTAACCGGGAGCTGTACCGATCGGTTTGAGGAAATAAACCGCAATCCAAATAAGTTCTATTCAATTGATATCAATCAGATTTTCCCCGGCACTGTTCTGAGAACAATGCAAACCGTAGGAGAACTAAATTTGAATTATCTCATGACCTGGTCGCGCTATGCAACACGTCAGGCATTTTGTGGCCCTAGGCAAGATGTTGGTTCTGGTAATTATCAAAAATTTTATGTTGACATCTTACGCGATTTGGAAAGCCTGGAGAGTGAATACGAAGGAAAAGTTGGATTTGAAAATCGTCAGGCCATCGTTAAAACCTGGAAAGCGTATTGCTATTATGTTATGGTGTCTTTGTACGGAGGCATTCCAATGAGTGATGCTATTTTGAATGATGAAAATAAAACAGAATATCGTTACGACACTGAAAAAGAAGTCTACACCCAAATTTTAGACTTGCTTTCTGATGCAACCGAGCTCTATAATCCAGCAACCACATTTACTGCGGATGTACTTTCTCCAGATCCTGTTTTTGGAGGTTCGGGCAATACAACTTCGTGGCGAAAATTTGCGAATACACTTCGTTTAAATATTGCCATGCAAATACAAAATATTGATCCTGAATTATCCAGAGCCAATGCAGCAGCAGCTTTAGCTCATGAAGATTGGCTCATTTCAAGTAATTCTGAAAATGTTGCTCCACACTGGGGAACCAGCATTGCCGATGATGTATCTCGTTATTGGGAAATACTTTGGAAAGATATAGAAGGAGGAAAATCCACATTTCAACAAT
>JBBIID010000100.1:0-6149 GCA_037446675.1 Paludibacter sp. | reverse complement strand
GGGAATGGGTGAATACTTTTCACTTTACCTTTACACTTTTAAAGACCCACGCATGCAGGAATGGTTTGAACCGGGAAATTCAACCTCATTGGGTTGTTCGGCAACCGAGAAACCATATCTTTATACCGATACCATTACTCGTCCGCACAACTGTGTAAAAACAGGAACAAACAAATGCCCCAACTACGCGGCACATCAGGCAGATGGTCTTAATCCTGATCGCAGAGATTCCCTGTTGGTACAATACACCATTCCTTATACTCCAATTAGAGAACTTGTATATATAGCTCAAGGCTGGGAAGTAGAACTTGTAGACCCAACAAATCCAACAAGTGCCCGCTACAGCGATCCATTGGAAACAAGAAGTAATTACAACCCATCTTTCTTGAAAAAGAAATTTACCGATAAAAACTGTAGTTTACCCATTATCAGTTATACCGATGTATGTTTTTTGAAAGCAGAAGCAGCTGCTCTTTATGGACTCGGTAGCCAGTCGGCTCAAAGCTATTACGAGGAAGGCATTCGGGCTTCGTTCGACCAATTAGGTATTTCGGGGAAAGCTGCTGAGTATATGTCGCAAGATGGCGTTCGTTGGAATACGAATAAAATAGGATATGCCGACCGAAGAAATCTTTACCGCGCTAAAGTAGATGGAACATTAGATCAAATATATAAGCAACGTTATTTTTCAGGAGTTACCAATTTTCTCGAAGGTTGGAATTTAGAAAGACGTACGCGGGCTTTCGATTTTCCTCCGTTTTTCTCGGGTTCTTTCTCCGATGTTGAAGGTTCTGATGGAACTTACAATTATTGTTCCGAAAGATTGATTTATCCTAAAACGGAAATATCTCAGAACAGAACTCAATATTACGCTGCCATTGAGAATCTTCGAGCTGCAAGCCCATGGTTTCGCCCCGAACAAGAAGGGAATAACGTATTTACATCGCTGGAATTTGCTAAAAAAATTCCTAATATAGAAACTGCCGACAGCCGTTACAAAAATCTACGAATTATTTATCATGCCGGGTATTTAAGCCACTATTTCGGAATCACATACGAAGAAATGTTAGCAAAAGCTTTGGCAACTACGGGCGAAACTAATCCTAGTAAAGCAATGACTAAAGCGTACAACTACACTGAAAATAAAGTTCTTAGTACTTATTTAAATAGTACAATTGATTTTTAAACCGCCGAACAAATTAAATTTAAACGTATGAAACATATAAAGTTCACAGTTATTTATGCTATCCTTTTAATCATTTTTAGTTCTTGTAAAGATGAAAATGGAGAATCTTCGATAGACAACTACTTTCTCAATTATGAAATAAACGAAGTACCGGCACCGGCTGGTGTACAAGTTGGTGCTTTTCTATACACTCGGGCATTAAGCAATGTTGATTACTGGAATCGTCTCATCGAAGAACGAAACGAAGCAAACGGACTGGTTGGGCCATATTTAATGCCTGAATTAGGCCAATATTCTTTGGATGCCAATACTGCCGGACAGGCAGCTATGCAACAAATTGTAGATTGGGGAGTAGAAGCCGGAATTGACTTTTTCGTATTTTCAACTATCAACGAAAATCGCAATCGTCACTATCCACGCAACACTTCGGATCAGGACTCTTTATTGTTGGAAATGATAAAAAACAAAGTTGACACACTTCCAATAAATATGAAGGGAATAAAATACGCAATTATGATGAATTTGGAAGCTTTTTGTAGCGACATGAGTAACAATAGTTTACTCGAAACAAGATCTCCACAAAATCACGACAATGCTTACTATTCTCGCGAAGAATTACTATATCTTTATTTTGAACGTATGGCAGATGAATTTGACGATCCTAACTACTATAAAGTCAACGGTCGCCCATTAATTGTTCTGCGTGGTCCTGAAAAGCTTTATACCAACCGTTCAAAAGAAGTGTACGACAGTATACGCACACGAATAAGAAACCACACTCAGGAAAAATTTGGGAAAGCCTATGACGTTTACATTGTAGCACAACAGCGTTCGTGGACTCCACCTGCCCGCTGGCACGAATTTCATTTATCCGGAGGCGTAGACGCGGTTACTATCAGAAACTTAGCCGATGTTGGCGGAAGCCAGTGGGAACGCACTTTTGTTCTTCCTCAGATGATGAACGAGAATATTAAATATAACCGTGAATATATCAAAAGTAATTATAACATCGATTTTATTCCACCGGTTAGCACCTCTCACAATCAGTATATTTTAAGCCCTACTAATTACAACTATCCTGAAGTGGAAAAAACTCCCGAAAGTTTTGCTAAATTTTGTAATGTAGCGAAGATGAATATGGGAGATAATCGGATGGTACTTATCGATGCATTTAATAGCTGGAGTACAAACTCAGCAATTGAACCTACGGTAGAGAATTATGGCAAAGGATACGGCAAGACATATCTCAATATAGTTAAACAACAATTTAATAATTAATTTTAAGAAAGGAAAGTGATACCATGAAAAAATTGTATTCTCTATCGCTTGCAATCGGCTTGTTTATTGGACAACAAGTAACTGCAAAACAAATTTATCTTTCGCCTCAGGGAAATGATGAACAAAACGGACTTACTGAAGCCACTGCTGTAAAATCTTTATTAAAGGTTGATGAAATTGTGGCAGCAGGCGACACTGTTAACATTAAAGGGATTATTAAAATTACCGAAGAACCAGGCTATGCTCAAGCTCATCTTACACATGCCAATGCTCCTGCCGAACTCGATGGAAAGATTTATCTATACCATCGTGGATGGATGATCCGCAGCATTGCTCATTGGGAAAATGTCACATTCTTAGGCCAAAATCCGGAAACTGATGGTTTTTCGGGAGAAAACGAATCTCCGTTATTTCAAATGAACGGGAGTCGCAGCCTGACATTCGAAAACATATTGTTCACTAAAGCTCTTGCATGGAAAGCTCCGGGAGCTCCTTATGCTAGTGATGGCGCGGTAGGTTGGTTACGTCCATCAACAACAGGACAATTGCGTTTCAAAAACTGTGTGATAAAAGATAGCAACCAAGGGCTTACTTTCAAAGACGAGGTTTCTACCTTACCCAAAGTTGATGATACCAAACATGGGACTCCTCAAGGAGCCTTTTGGATTGGATCTGGTAATATCTTTTTTGATGGTTGTGTTTTTGAGAACAACCGTTCGAAAAAAGGAGGTGCTATATGTATGGCAGGAGGAGATGTTGTGGTTAGCAAATGTGAGTTTATTGATAACGACTGCGCTAGTATTGACGATACCCGAGGAGGAGCTATTTATACATTCGTAAATGAAAGCAATAAACCCCACAATCTGACAATAACTCAGAGTCTGTTTGAAAACAATACTGCTCACAAAGATGGTGGTGCCATCTGTATGCGAAATGAGTCAAGCTCTGGCGACGGAGTCTTAAGAACAATCAACGTGATTATTGATCGTTGCTCTTTCATTGGTAATTCTTCATTGGAAAGGGGTGGAGCTATTGAGCTCAATGCTTCAAGCAACCAAACTTCTGTTCAGGAAAATCTCAAAATAACCAACTCATTGTTTTATGGTAACAATTCCATACTAGATGGTGGTACAATCCTTTTATGGAATACCAATCCAGGAGAATTTGCATTGGTTAACTCAACTTTGTATCAGAATTTCACAGCAGGTAATGCAGGCCATTGTGCAGGCCTTATTTTCATGAAAGGTTATGATTGGAATAGCCCAACCAACACAATGAAAAAAGTTTATAATTGCATTTTTGATGGTAATTATTCAACTCAGGAAGAAGTAGACAAACTGGCCGATTTTTCGAGCCGCATAGACCTTGGATTGGCTGATGATAAAATTGATTTCAAAAACAATTATATCGGTTGGTACTCTGGTGGCGTAGATGTATCATTACATCCGGGTTTTGGTGCAACCAACAGAATGAGGTATCAAACAACTCAGGATTTTTCTGCATACGATGGAGCTTTAACCGGATTTGAAGATGCCGATTATTATGCAATAAATTATCACGCAGTTCCTTTGTCCGAATCGGCAGATGCACACACTTTTGGTAATGCAATCTATCTTACTCAATATAATATCACGAAAGATTTATCCGGTAAAACCAGAACTGTAGCTGATGGTAAATGTGCCATTGGAGCTTGCGAGGTAACATCAAAAGAACTTGACGACGAAGTCATTTTCAGCTCAGTTCATACAACCAATTTCGACGAAAATATCCACATTGCAATTACAAACGGAATTCTTTTCTGCCCGGAAATCTCATCTCAATCAATTCGGTCAATTGAAGTTTATAGTCTATCCGGAAACAAAGTTGCTTGGGGTCAACAGGTTGCTCACGTAGATAAATTAACAGCCGGTACTTATATCGTTCGCATTATCATGGACAATAAAGTACATTCACAAAAAATGATTATTAAGTAAAAAATAAACCTATAATTTTTGCATTCTGAAAGACAGTCAATATCCTTTGACCGTCTTTCAGAACTTGCATAATTATGAAACAAAAAAATGAAACAATCAATAAAATTACTTCTTTTATTGTTCCTTTCTGGTTATGCCTTAAATGCTTTCGCTCAATCGGAATACACTTATTCCAACAATTGGTATGTAGGAAGCACCGAGGCAGGTGAATGGATACGTCATAAAAAGGTTTGGTTAGCTGCCGGGAGCTACCGTTTCACAGCGCGAGCTGTAGCTTCTGAAAATGGAAAAACACTGGCATTGTCTCTAAACGAGAATAAGCTTTTTTCCGGAATCGAAGTGCCAGCAGATCCAAGCGGAAAATTTCACTTGGTACATTTAGGAAGTACAACAGTAACAGCTGGTTATTATGACATTAAGGTGACATTCGAAACCGGAGATGTGAATATAGATATGGTTTTCCTCAAAAAAGATGTACGTACCGACAATACAGTATTGAGCACCGATATCGAATACTCACTGAATCATAATGATGGAATGCATATTTCTCCAATTGCCGGTGCAGCCGGATCGTCAAGCGACTTGGCCAAAGGAGGTGATGAAAACGATGGAGGAGTTTGGTATCTGAATTCCAACCCGTCTAATGGTATTACCTATTCCCGCAAGCAAATGCAAATGTGGAACAAGCAAAGACTATATAGTTTCAGCAAAGACTACACTCAGGAACCTCTTGATATCAGAGTTCAGGAACTTGCAGAAGCAAAGGTAGATTTTATCTGGGCGCATGGACGCGGTGAACCCGACAGCAGTAACGAGATTCAGGATCGCGACTTTAAAACCGGAGCCGGAGGTATGCCTTGCCGTGGCCTTTCTACTCTAGTAGATGCGATTCAACGAAATCCCTACACAAAAGACAAACTTAAAATTGCATATTTTTTTGACAATGCAGCCAGTTTTGTGAGTGCAGGTTCAAATTTTGGATATTCAGGACAAATGGATTATGGAGATCCTGCTTTTCAAAATTTCATGTGGGAATTTGCTGTAAAAAAATGGTATCAAACCATTCCGAAGGACATGCTCTTCACGATAGAAGATCCTTCAGGACAAAATCGTACTATCGTCCCCATGCAATGGTGGACATCCGGAATTGGAACGAAATGGGGAAGCAGAGAAGGCGGACTTCTGTTTGTAAAACACGACGAAGATACCACTGATAAATACCGAATTGCAAGTTTTTTCCAATTTCTAAATCAAAAGATGAAAGATGAATTTGGATACACTGTAGCGTGGGTACTCGCCGACAATTTTTACAGCAATGGTGGCGATCCGGTAAAAGTACTGGGCTGGGGAATTCAAGGTTGGTTTACCTGGGGAAAAAAAGATCCATATGGCAAACCTATTATTACCGACCTAAGAGTTTTTAATAATAAGAAATTTGCTTTTGCTTTGAATGGAGGAAGATACCCGATACAAGATCGCGTAGATGGGACATGGGATCCTGACACCGATACCGGAGGATACTTAACCACAGAAATTGAAACAAAAGCAAGGGCAGCTCATGTTACTGCGCTTGACGAGAATGGTGTTCCACGAATCAGAGAAATGTACGAGCAAGGATCGATGGAAAATGCCAAATGGTGTGTTCTTGAATCGTGGTCCGATTGGGCTGAAGGATCTACATGGTATAGAAGCGATCACCCAGAATATGGTTA
>JBBIID010000099.1:7332-9056 GCA_037446675.1 Paludibacter sp. | reverse complement strand
ATAAACTGGCAGTGGCATCGAACAAATACCAATTGGGAACCGAAAGTCTTGTCAACCGTTTTTTCGCGGATATTCATTTCGAAGTGGTTCTTGGGCAACGTGATGGAATACCAGTAAAGCCCGATCCTGCCATTGTAAATGAAATCAGAGAAATAACAAAAGCAGATCGATCCGAAACATTGTATGTAGGCGACTCGGGAGTAGATATGCAGACGACTATAAATGCAAATGTTGATGCAGTGGGCGTGACGTGGGGATTTCGTCCGAGAGTGGAACTTGAAGCTTTTCATCCGAAATACATGGTGGATAAGCCGGAAGAAATTTGGGAAATATTAAAACGCTAAAAAATGTTTATTTTGAATTGATGAAAAGGCATTATTTTAAATTATTTTTCATACTTTTATCGCGTTTATAACCTGTATCTATGTTTGTTTTGCAAGAGTATATCCTATGAAGATTCGTAACGCATTATTTTTGATAGGATTATCCCTGACAGTTCTGTTCAGTGCGAATGCTCAAATCTCTCCCGGAGATTTATGTAACGCTCATGCTCATCTCGAGGGTGTAAGAAATTGTACCAAATGTCATGACGTAGGGAATAAAGTAACGCGTGCAAAATGTTTGGATTGCCATAAACAAATCCAAGAAAATATTATTAGCAAAAAGGGCTATCATGCTTCGAAAGAAGTTTCAGGGCAAGAATGCTCGGTTTGCCATAACGACCATCACGGAAGAAATTTCCAAATCATCCGTTTAAACAAAAAGCTTTTCAATCATGATTTGGCCGGCTTCAGCTTGAAAGGAAAACATGCTAAAATTGATTGCAACGCCTGTCACAAAGCTGCATTCATAAAAGATCCGGTACTTAAAAAGAAAACTGGCACATACTTAGGTTTGGATCAAAATTGTCTTTCCTGCCACGACGATTACCATCAGGGAAAATTATCTTCCAATTGTTCGAGTTGCCACAATTTCGATTCGTTTAAAAACGCAACCGGATTCGACCACAGCAAAACCAGATTTCCGTTGTTGGGGCAACATAAAAATGTTGATTGTCTCGAATGCCATAAAACAGAAATGATTAATGGCAAAAAATTCCAGAACTTTAGCGGATTAAAGTTTGGTAATTGCACCGATTGCCATGTCGATGTTCACAAAAACAAATTCGGACAGAATTGCAAACAGTGTCATACCGAGGAATCGTTCCATTTCAATGTGGGAATGAAAGCATTCGACCATGATAAAACCAATTTTAAATTGATTGGGAAACACAAACTGGTCGATTGCAGGGGATGCCATAAAACCAGCATGACGACTCCGTTAAAACACCGTTATTGCACCGATTGTCACGACGATTACCACAAAGGAGAGTTCTCTTTCAATGGCAAACCGATTAACTGTGATGACTGTCACGATAATAATGGTTTTACTCCCAGTACTTTTACCATTGACAGGCATAATGAAATGTTCGTATTGGATGGTGCGCATGAAGCTACATTGTGTTCGTCTTGCCACAAGGAACAAGGCAAGTGGACTTTTAAAATGACAGCTACGCAATGTATTAAGTGTCATGGTAATGAGCATGAGGGTTTTATGGACGAAAAATTTATGCCGAATGAAAATTGTTCGACTTGCCATAGCACCAAAGATTGGCATTCGGTTAAGTTCGACCATAATCTCACGGGCTATAAACTAGAAGGACAACATGCGGTAATTGCTTGTAG
>JBBIID010000099.1:6697-7322 GCA_037446675.1 Paludibacter sp. | reverse complement strand
AATGTCATTATGCAAAAAACAGTTCGGGAAGAAGAACTCAACTATTTGCCGGACTTTCGCATAATTGCTCCAGTTGCCATAAAGATTCGCATGCCGGACAGTTTGCCGTTAATGGAAAAACCGATTGTTCGAGATGTCACGGTTTCGATAGTTGGACACTTTCACGATTCGACCATGATACTGCCCGCTTTAAACTGGATGGAGCGCATGCGAATGTGGCCTGCGACGAATGTCATAAACCGGTTATGAATAGCTTAGGTAAATATATTCAATATAAATTTGATGATATTTCGTGTGCGAGTTGTCATAAGTAAGTTGGGTAAATAATTACCGTGGCGCAATCAAATCATTCCTAATAATGCGGATTTTTTCTATAAAAATATTAGCACTTTTACTGGCGTTGTTGGCATTTACGGCTTGCGACGAAGATGATCTGTTGTATCCGAAAGTAAAAATGGCGAATGGTGTAACTACTATAAGCGGCATCAGGCCGGGTGGACTTGAAAGAGCATTGTTTCTCCGGTTAAGCTCAGTGAAAAAGCTGGTTATAAACGATACGATTGATAGTCGCGATTTCCGAACGATGAGAGATAGAATGCCCAATTTGTCGGAAATTGATTTGTCG
>JBBIID010000099.1:411-6687 GCA_037446675.1 Paludibacter sp. | reverse complement strand
TATTGCGGCCTACAATGGACTTGATGGTTCGGCAGGAGGTAGAGTGTATCGCTATGCAGCGAATGAAATTCCTTATTTTGCCTTTTACAATCCGGAAACTTCAATCGGGAAAAGCAGCTTGACTACTATCATATTCCCAGATTCATTAACTGCTATTCGCGATTTTGCATTTAATAATACGGGACTGACAGGCCGACTTGATATTCCGGCAGATACAATCGGAAAATCGGCTTTTTCTTTCTGCTATTTGCTGTCAGGGGTTTCGTTTTCAAATGCTAAGGTGATTGGAGAATCGGCTTTTCAGAGTTGTTCTTCTTTGTCTGGCTCTTATGTCTTCTTTGGTGCTTCGGAAACCTCAATTAAACCTTATGCTTTCGCCAATTGTGAAGGAATTACCACTATCTCGATTGGTGCAGGCGTTACAGAAATTGGAACTTGTGCATTCAAAAATGCAGGAATCGCTTTTGACGTGGATGCTTCTAATCCTAATTTCTCGTCGGAGGATGGCGTTTTATTTAATGCTGACAAAACATATTTAATTCAGTTCCCAGCCATGAAGGATGGAAGTTATTCGGTTCCCAACGGAGTTACAACGATTGGAACGTATTCTTTTGCTGATTGCAAATATCTGACGACTATAAGTTTTCCATCAACTTTGAATGCAATTGAAGACTATGCTTTTTCTGGTTGCGCAGGCCTTTCCGGTAATTTCCCGATTTCTTCAGGCTTGTCAATGATAGGGCTTTACGTGTTCGACGGTTGTGCAGGAATAATTGGTTTTTCAGTCTCTCCTGAAAATAATAATTTTCGATCGGAGAATGGAGCGCTTATCGATAAAAACTTGCTGACGTTAAAACGTTGTGTTTTATCAAAATCGGGAAGTTATGTAATTCCCGATGATGTTTGGTTTGTTGATAATTCGGCATTTAGTAGTTGCGAGAGGCTAAACTCGGTTACGATTCCTGCGACGGTATTGAGCATTGGCCAACGGGCTTTTTATGGTTGCAAAGCTTTGTCGGAAATAAATGTGCAAGCAACAGAACCTGTTGATATGACTTACACTCCTACGGCATTCGAAGAAATTAATTTAAAATCGTGTACGCTATATGTTCCAACAGGAACGCTTGATAAATACCGAACTGCAAATGTTTGGAAGGATTTTTACCGTATTCTTGAAAAATAATGATTGTTTGAGCCGAAATAAGTTTCATACGCAAATGCGAAACTATTGAAAACTATGCCTAGATTTATTATTATATTATTGTTTTGTTTGATGTTAACTCATGTAAGAGCAGAGTCTCCACATGGTGCAAAGTTTAATGTCGACTGTGCAACTTGCCATGTAACCGAAAACTGGGAAAAAATAAAGCAGGGTTACGATCATGATAAAACTCATTTCCCGTTACGGGGACAGCACAAAATGGTAGATTGCAGAAAATGCCATACTTCGCTTGTTTTTTCGGAAGCAAAATCACAATGTTCGGAATGTCATACCGATGTGCATCAGGGAACAACCGGAAATGATTGCGAACGCTGCCATAACACAAACTCATGGATTGTAACGAATGTAAAAACATTGCATCAGGAAGCCGGCTTTCCGTTGCGAGGAGCGCATCAAACAGCCGATTGTTACCGTTGCCATACTTCGGCTTCCAAACTTTTGTTTAGTAATATCCGTACCGATTGCTACTCGTGCCATAAAGATAAATATTTTGCCACGGCAGGAAAACCGGTTGATCATCGGGCGTTAGGTTTTGATACCGACTGTGCGCATTGCCATAACATGACTGGAACGGACTGGAATTCAATTGGGAAAGGGTTCGATCATACTTTCTTCCCTTTAACTGGCGGACATAACCTGACTTGCGAAAATTGTCACAATGGCGGTAACTATAAAATCAGACTTTCAACGGATTGTACCACTTGTCACGACGGGAAAAAATCGGAAACCATTGCTTTGAATCCTGCTCATGGTTCTCTGTTTGCACGATACAGTTGTGGAGAATGCCATACTACCAAGACCTGGAACGATGTGAAGTTTAAGCAACACGATGCTTTTTATCCGATTTATTCGGGTCATCATAAAGGCGTTTGGAGCAAGTGTACCGATTGCCATGTGAATGATGCCGGATATGATGCTACGGGAACGTGCGGAAGATGCCATTCGGACAGGCAACATTTATAATGAAAAAAGATTATTCGAAAAAATAATGAAAAACCGATTTCTTATACTCATTTTTTTAGCGTTAAGCTTGCCTGTGCTTAGTCAATCGATGTATGACGAAATACAGGGGAGCGTTTCGTATATAAGCACTCAAAATGTTTATGTGAAATTTGTGAGTACCAAAGGAATTCAGATTGGCGATACGCTTTATTTGTCTAAAGGCGATAAATTAATTCCGGCACTTGTTGTCAGCAATAAATCGTCTATTTCATGTATTGGAAACGCTCTCCCCGGAATGCAACTTTCGTTGACAAACGTTCTGATTGCCCGAAAGAAAGTGGAGATTCCGCTGGAGGTGAAGGCTGAAAAAACAAATGAATCTTTATCTGCTAATGATATAGCGTTACAAAAAGATAAATCAAATGAGCTAAAAGGAAATAAAATAGATGGCCGTTTTTCGGTTTCAGCTTACTCAAATTTTTCGTCGAATACTTACAGCCTTTCTACTCCCAACTATCGCCTGAGATATAATTTTGCATTAAATGCCGAACGAATAGGAAATACCGGTCTATCGTTCGAAAATTACATGAATTATACACATACACTCAACAATCCGTTCGAAAAGTTTAAAGATTTGAGGGTGTATAATCTTTCGTTGAAATATGATTTTGATAAAACGGCTTCGATAGCATTGGGACGGAAGATAAATGCTAATGCCGCCAATATCGGGGCGGTAGATGGTTTGCAATTTGAAAAAAGATTTAAAAATTTTTCTGTCGGTGCTTTGGCCGGATTTCGTCCGAATGATACAACCTATGGTTTGGATGTAAAGCTATTTCAATATGGTGGATATGTGGCGCACAAGTTGGAGAATAAATCGGGAATAATGCAAACTTCGTTGGCTTTTTTCAATCAGACCAACAATATGAAGACCGACAGACGCTACATTTATTTACAACACTCCAATTCGTTGCTGAAAAATGTGGATTTCTTTGGTTCTACCGAAATTGATCTTTATGAGTTCGAAAACAATGCTCCGTCAACCGAACTCATTTTAACCAGCTTGTATCTTTCGTTGTCTTATCGTCCGGTGCGAAACTTGTCTCTGGCTTTATCGTACGATGCGCGCAAGAATGTTTATTATTACGAAACATTCAAAAACAGGATTGACAGTACGTTGGAACGTGAAACTCGCCAGGGAATGAGGTTTCGATTCAATTACCGTCCATTTAAATACTTTACATGGGGAGGAAATGCAGGTTACCGATTACATACTCCAACTTCCAGCGAATCGATGAATGCTATTAGTTATTTGACATATTCCAAATTACCTTTTATTGACGCATCGCTAACTTTAACTGGAACTGCCCTGAAAACGGCAAATTTATCGGGTTTCATCTATGGAGGTTCGTTGTATAAGGATTTTCTTGGTGGAAATCTGTCAGCCGAAATTGAATACCGAAAAGCACCAATATTCTTAGAAGATGTTGCTGAAATCGGTTTGATGTGGAGAATTACTAAAAATTTAATGCTCAGTGGAAATGTTGAGGCAACTTACGATCAAAACAATATTTTGACCCGAGTGTTTTTTAATATAACCCAGCGATTTTAATCGGTGGAAATAATCAGAATGTGACTTTTTATGTGTTGTTTTTTATTTTGTGAACAGGCGTTATGATAAAAACGGGATCGATTAAAATTACTTTTATTATTGTGATACTACTATTGCAAGTGTCATGTAATACAATTCTTGTCAATGAACAACTACCATATATATCGATCGAAAAAATAACGAATGTTGATCAGAATTCGGCTTCGTGTTTTGGAAAAGTGGTTTCCGATAATGGACTTACAGTGATGGAAAGAGGCATTTGCTGGTCGAGCAATCCATTGCCTACGACCGAAAATGATACTGTCGTTGTTGGTAGCGGAGTAGGAAGTTTTACCGGGGCGCTTCAAAATCTTATGCCCGGTCATACTTATTATGTAAGAGCTTATGCTACCAACGAAAACGGAACGGCATATAGCGATGCTATTCAATTAACCACCGAGTATGATCCAGCAGTTCCCAATCCTGTTTTCAACGAGAATACATGCTTTTGTACGGTTGAAGATATTGATGGGAACTCATATCGTGCCACTAAAATTGGAAACCAGTATTGGATGGTCGAAAATTTGAGAGTTACCAGATACAGAAATGGCGATTCGATACCAACGATTAAAGACAATGAAGCGTGGAACATGTTAAAGTCTGGTGGACAAGGAATTTACAATAATAATTCGGAAACGAACTCTGTAAAAAAATTCGGAAGATTTTATAATTATTTTGCGATAACGGATGCAAGAAGTATCGCTCCGGAAGGATGGCATGTACCAACCAATGCCGATTGGCTCGAATTGGAAAATTATCTTGATTCAATAATGACTACTTCAGATACCAAGGCTAAATCATTAGCGTCAGCTTCTGATTGGACAGCATCTTCCGTAGCAGGATCAGTCGGATATTTGGATCAAATCTCTAATTCTTTATCAAATAACTCATCCGGATTCAGTGCTTTACCGGGAGGTATTCGTTCGTACTGCGGTTGTTTTGCTTATGCTACAACTTTTGCGGCGTGGTGGAGCTCCGATCAGCTCGACGATAAGGAAGCGTGGTTTAGAAGCTTAAATTATAACTCATCAGCTTTTGGACAAGGGCATTACGAAAAAAGATTTGGATTGTCGGTTCGCTGTGTGAAAGATAAAGATACTAATTGACTAACTCTACATTATTTATAGCTGAATATCCCCTGTTTATGGTATGTAAAATACTACTACAGGGGTATTTTATTGCATTATATGTCATCGTAACTTTGTATCAGTAAAAAATATAAAAACTGAGAGTTATGAAATCAAATGCAATTTGCCCAATTTCCGATAAAAGAATCGACGATCATATAGCCCGTATTAATGGTGGAATAACATTAGCATTATTAGTTGTCTTTGTTGCAACGGGTAGTATTATTCCCGTGTTGTTTTTGTTTGTTGACTTTGCTTTGCGATCAGGCAATCTATCACGCTTTAGTGTGTTGAGTTATGTTTCGCGGTCTATCGTTCGTGTGCTATCATTAAAACCAGAGTTGATAAATGCCGGTCCAAAAATATTTGCAGCAAGAATAGGATTGTTTTTTAATTTTTCAATTATACTATCTTATTTCTTCGGATTGGAAAATTTGGTTTATGTATTTACCGGAGTGTTTGGCTTTTGCGCTTTTCTTGAATCGTTTTTCGGATATTGTGTCGCATGTCAGGTTTATCCATTTGTTTATAAATTGTTCTATCACCGTAAATATCAAAATCTGAAAGTATAAAGTTATAATTTTGCATAAAATGAGGCTGTTTTCGTATAAAACGAAGGCAGCCTTTTCTATTTTTTGCCATTTCTTTATTGACGGAAAAATTAATTGAAAATATCAACTTTGTGAATAAATATTCTGTTATTTAATTACCTTTGTTCTTGTACTTTATAAATACATTTTTACGAGTTTACTTAAAACAATAGTGTTATGTATCAGAATTTTAAATCTCATCTTGCTGCCGAACTTTCCAATATAGAACAAGCCGGATTGTACAAAAACGAAAGAGTAATTGTGTCTCCTCAGGGAGCTTTGATAAGAATTTCCGATGGAAAAGAAGTGTTGAACTTTTGTGCAAACAACTATTTGGGTTTGTCCAACCATTCCGCTTTGAAAGAAGCTGCAAAGTCGGCCATTGATTCGCATGGATATGGAATGTCATCGGTGCGCTTTATTTGCGGAACGCAGGATTTGCATAAACAACTTGAAAAGAAAGTTGCGGAATTTTTCGGGACGGAAGATACCATTTTGTATGCTGCCTGCTTCGATGCCAATGGAGGCGTGTTCGAACCATTGCTTGGCGAAGAGGATGCGATTATTTCTGATGCGTTGAATCATGCTTCTATTATTGATGGAGTGCGACTTTGCAAGGCTCAGCGTTACCGCTATGCCAATGCAGATATGGATGATTTGGAAAATCAATTGAAGCTGGCACAAAAGCAGCGTTTTCGGTTGATAGTAACCGATGGTGTTTTCTCTATGGATGGAAATGTAGCT
>JBBIID010000099.1:0-397 GCA_037446675.1 Paludibacter sp. | reverse complement strand
ACTTGCCGAGAAATATGATGCAATGGTTATGGTTGACGAATCTCACTCGGCCGGAGTGGTTGGTGATACGGGTAGGGGAGTAACCGAACGCTTTAATCTGAAAGGGAAAATTGAAATTATAACCGGGACATTGGGAAAAGCTTTTGGTGGTGCCATCGGCGGTTTCACAACGGGCAAAAAAGAAATTATTGATTTGCTTCGCCAACGTTCGAGACCTTATTTGTTTTCCAATTCAATTCCTCCAATGGTAGCTGCTGCGGGCATCAAGATGTTCGAAATGATGGATCAAACCAACGAATTGCAAAACAAATTGCATGAAAATACCGATTATTTTGTGGGCAAAATGAAATCAGCAGGTTTCGATATTAAACCAACCGAATCGGCTATTTGTGCGGTA
>JBBIID010000098.1:0-9057 GCA_037446675.1 Paludibacter sp. | reverse complement strand
TTGTAGAATCGCCCATTAAACCTTTAACTTTTTGTTGTTTGAACGAATTGCCAATTTCAACTCCTAATTTATACATTTCGTCTTCGCTACCTCCTTTTTTGTAGGCTTCGTCCAACGCTTTCATTAAAGTAATAATAGGTTTATCGGTAGAATCGCTCTGTAAATAATAATTTTTTATTCCATCGCCATTTGCCAAACCAAGAGCATAGTTCAAACTATCGTTTTGAGTTTTCAGCTCAGCAGTTTTTGCTTCGTATTTGTTGCACGAAGTAAGTAAGAATATGGCAACCAAAGCCACCAAAGATAAAATTGATTGTTTTTTCATTTTGATTTGTATTTTTTAATTTTACTCTTATTTTTTCTTAGCAGGCGATTTTTTCGCAACCTTTGCAGGTGCAACTGGAGCAGCAGGAGCTTCTACTTCAGGAGCTGGCTCAACATAAGGTTTGATTTTAAGTAATTCAACTTCGAAAATCAATGTTGCAAATGGAGGAATAACGCCACCTGCCCCTTTATCACCATATCCTAGTTGGTAAGGAACAAAAAATTTGTATTTAGAACCAACCGACATAAGTTGTACACCTTCGGTCCAACCCGGAATTACCTGATTTAATGGGAAAGTGATAGGTTCGCCTCTGTCAACCGAACTGTCGAATTTTGTTCCGTCCAATAAAAATCCCTGATAATGAACTTCTACACTATCAGTTGCTTTTGGTTTTGGACCTTCGGCAGCTGTAAGCACTTGATATTGCAATCCGCTTTCGGTGGTTTTAACTCCTTCTTTAGTCATGTTTTCGGCTAAAAATTTTTGACCTTCCGATTTTTTAGCATCTTGCTCTTTGGTTTGAGCTTTTGTAATATAATCTCTAAAATATTCACTTGCAACTTCTGCAGTCATCAATGTCGAATCGCCTTTCATTGCTGTTGCAAATCCTTTAATCAACAAATCTATGTTTGATTTTCCACCGGGAATTCCTTTCAGATTTTTTGCAAAATCATTTCCTACATTTACTCCCAATGCATAACTCATTGAATCCACATCGTTTTTGAAAACGGGTTCAACAACTGCCGAAGCTTGAGCTTTTTTGGATTTTTTTTCTTTTTTCTCTTTCGCGTCGGCCGATGTAAAAATCAAGGCGAAAGCGGCTAAAATTAAAACTGCTTTTTTCATTTTTTGTATTATAAATTTTTAAAGATTTCTTCGTTCGATCAAATAATATCCAACAATTCCACTTCGAAAATAAGAGTAGAGTGTGGAGCAATAGCTTGTCCTGCACCCTGAGCTCCATAAGCCAAATCGGAAGGAATAAATAATTTCCATTTTGAACCTACCGGCATTAATTGCAAAGCTTCTACCCAACCGCTGATAACCTGAGTTACCCCGAAAGAAGCCGGTTCGCCACGCTTAACAGAACTATCGAATACTGTTCCGTCGATCAATTGTCCGTGGTAATGAACTTTTACTGTGTCCGATGCTTTTGGAGTAGCACCTTCTCCTTTTGTGATTATTTCGTATTGCAATCCGCTTGCTAAAGTTACTACCTCTGCTCGTTTTGCATTTTCGTCTAAAAATGCTTTCCCCTGACTTTGAGCTTCTTCACCTACTTTGGCGGCCAATTTTTGAAAGAATTCATTAATTACAGCTTGAGCCTCTTCATAACTCATAGAGAGTTCATTTTGCTCCATTACGTCCTGAATTCCCTGAGCCAATTTTGCATAATCTAATGCTGTTACACCACTGCTTAACAGGTTATTTCCCAAACTCAATCCCAATGCATAACTTACTTTTTCCATATATCAAAATACCCCTAACCCCTAAAAGGGAACATTTTTTTAGATTATTCATTCGTTTTCTCAGCCCCCTTTAGGGGTTAGGGGTATGAAAAAACGCTGCAAAGATAGCTGATTTGTTGGATAATAACACGTTAATATTTCAAAATTATAGCGATGAAACTACAACGGGAAGCTTGATCAAATCTCTTTTACCATTTGTAGGATTAAATATTTCAAAATAAAGGATATAAATACCTGAATTTACATTTTTTCCGGCATCTGTTTTTCCATCCCAAATAAAGAATCCTTCTGAAGACAATAATCCACTGGATACCACGGTATAAACTTTATTTCCATTGGGATTTAAGATCATAGCATTAGCAACATAGCTAGACGAATTGGTTTTATATTTTATTATACAGACATCATTCGTACCATCGTTATCAGGACTAAATGCTTCTGGTTCAAGCCAAACATTTTTCTCAACCGTACTTTCCGGCAGAATTTCCCTGAATTGAGAATTTTTATATCCGGGCGTTCCGTAATGGGTTTCCGAGGAAGCTGAATGCCACGATTCCGGATTTTGCGTTGGCAACAATGGGTTAATCTTCTCAATAGCAACTCCTTTCGGATTTTTCACCAGAGGATGATGCCACTTAGCACTGTAGGTAAGCTCGTCATAAATAGTGTCCTTAGCTGAATTGCAAAGCACAACCGTAGCACTTTCGTTATTTAAACTCGACCAGCCGCACGAAATTACGTAACTTTCTGCTGGAACCTGATGATAATTCTTTACCGAATCTGCATTTTCACAAAGAGCCAGATATTGCCCGGGAAGTAATAAGGTTTTTGGAGGAATTTTATTTCCAGAATTCAGTATACTATCTGATTTTCGTGTTGTAAATACCAATCCCGAAACATCCAGTACTTTATCCGAAGTATTATAAATTTCAATATATTCCAACGAATTTTCAGAGTCTTCGAACATTATCTCATTGATTATCAAATCAGAAATAGCGATAAATTCCACAATACCAATGAATTTGCTTGTTTCCAAAAGCGGATTTCCGGCCAAATCCTTCAACCCAGTAATTTCTAATCTATATATTTTCCCTTTTTCAAACTCATAATCAAAACTTAAAAGAACAGACGTTTTCTCTTCAGAGACATTTTGCGAAGATGGAGATCCGATACCCTGATCGACCCCAAACGCAACATTGGAAAAATCCATTGCTTCTGAGAAATCCAACTTCAATTTATTGGGTAATTCTATACTTAAAGCTGTCCATTGAGGGTTTATGTCATCCACAGCTTTATCGCCGGTAACCAGAATATCATCAAAATAATAGGCACTTCCGGTAGTAGTTGTATTAGAGAACAATAATCCAAAATAAGAGCTTTGCTTTATAACATTATTTCGCACAGTGCCTTCCAACACAAATTCTGTTTCAGAAACAAGCTTGCTATACAGATTAAAATTGCCATCCTTATCTCTCGTCACTCTGATTCGAAGTTCCACAGGGTTTCCATCTGTTCGTTTATCTTTTTCGTTCCTTCCTGTAAAAATAGCGAAACTTCGTCGTTCGTTCCTCCTATTTGTACATAATAGCCATTACAACCATTCGTGAGTTCATTTTTATCCGAAGTAATATAAACCGAAGCGTAGTTTGAAGAGGACGTTGCATAGTTTATTTTTACCCAGCATTCCCAAACGGCATCGTCAAAAGATTCCGAAGCGGTAAAAAGATAAGAAGTGGAGGTGGTTGATGCGTTAGACTGAAGTTGGAAGGAACTATTTACAATAAAATTTTCGGAAGTTCCTGTCCAAAAAGGGTTATTTATAAAGTTTCCATCCAAAAAACTTTCATTTATCTGCCCGAAACAAAAAAAAGGCAGAAATATTGTGAAAATTGCAGCTAAATTCTTCATAGTGTGCAAAAAATATATTAGAAATGAATTACTTTTGCAGTCCGAAAGAAATACAAACCATAAGGTTTACGAAATTGAATTTTAAGGTCTTGTTGGTTGAAATACAAATATATGAATAATTTCATATAGTAATTTAACATTGAAGAAATTTTTTATTATCTATAATTTTTAATTTCCTGATAGCTTATGGGAAATCCTCTTTCTCGGGGCAAAACAAAAGTATATCGGGGTATAATTTAAATCAACAATGAGAGTAGCAATTGTAGGCACCAGTGGTGCAGTAGGCCAGGAATTTTTGCGTGTGTTGGCCGAACGCAATTTCCCATTGACAGAACTGAGCCTTTTTGGTTCGTCGCGCAGTGCGGGTAGTGTATATGAGTTCAAAGGTGAAAAATACACCGTTAAAGAGCTTAAACATGGCGACGATTTTAAAGGAATCGACATCGTTTTCGCCTCTGCAGGTGCAAGTATATCTAAAGAATTTGCTGCCGATATTACCAAATTCGGAGCAGTTATGATCGACAACTCATCGGCTTTCCGTATGGAATCAGATATTCCATTGGTAGTTCCGGAAGTAAATGCAGAAGATGCTAAAGATCGTCCACGCGGTATTATTGCCAATCCAAACTGTACAACTATTCAGATGGTAGTTGCTTTGAAAGCCATCGAAAATCTGTCACATATCAAACGTGTTCATGTTTCAACTTATCAGGCTGCTTCCGGTGCAGGTGCAGCAGCAATGGATGAATTGGAAATGCAATATCGTCAGGTACTTGCCGGCGAAGAGCCTACTGTTAGTAAATTTGCATACCAATTAGCATACAACCTTATTCCACAGGTAGATGTATTTACCGAAAACGGATACACCAAAGAAGAGATGAAAATGTACAACGAAACACGAAAAATCATGCACTCGGATATCGAAGTGAGTGCGATGTGTGTACGTGTTCCTGCTTTACGTGCTCACTCCGAAAGTGTTTGGTTGGAAACTGAAAAACCTGTTAGCGTTGAAGAAGCTCGTGCAGCCTTCGAAGTTGCTCCAGGCGTTGAGATGATTGACAATCCTGCCGAAAAGAAATATCCAATGCCATTGTTCCTTTCAGGTAAAGATCCTGTACACGTGGGACGTTTGCGCAAAGATATTTCTAACCCGAACGGGCTTACTTTCTGGTGCGTTAGCGACCAAATCAAAAAAGGTGCAGCTTTGAACGCAGTTCAGATTGCTGAATACCTTATTGCAGAAGGAGATATCAAATAATAGATTAAAATATTAGGTTGAAGGCTCTGTATCAAGTTTGATGCAGAGCCTTCTTTTTATAAATTAACTTTACAATTTCTAAACGAATATCTTCAGGCATAATGTTACTTCATTTCCGTTGATTGCTGATTTATTCATATCAATTTCCAACTTCATTTTTTGTTTTAGATAATCGTACAACTTCAAGCGATCAAACAAGGTGTAATATTGAGGTTCATCAATAATGGTTTTCTGTTTAAACACTCTTGAAAAATTTCGCTCTCCTTTGCTTTTGTGCTTTGAAGAAATGTCAGAATAAACCAGCAATTCTATAAAATCCTGAATTTTATCCGAAAGATAAAGAATTTCATATTCTTCAAAAATACTCTGAAATGGTTTTTTATTCAAAATATAATCCTGAAAAGAATTGACATTTCCAAAAAACGCATCCAAAGCAATGTCACTTAATGATTCAGGGAAAGAATTATCTACTAGTTGGAGATTGTAATGTTGATAGTTATTCTTGAGCTTTACAAATTTGAACATCTCCTTCTGTTGAATATCGGTTAGCTGCTTGATCTCATGGTCAATGCTTATAGAATAAACTATTTCGAAAACTCCAAATGTCACATCTTTCAAGATCACCAAATCTCGGGAATCCTCATCAAAAGTTTGCTGTATGTTTGGATTGTAAAAAGACATAAATGGTGTGCGTGATTAAATTACTATCATTAGGTTATGACAAAACTAATCAATATATTTTAGATCCCAAATTTAGGCTCTCGTCACTATGAAATTGTTCCACTTTGGCAACAACAGAAGATTAGTAATTAGAACTATTTCCAATTGATATTGCGCAGCAGGAAAATGTATTTACATTGATTTACAACATTTTAATTTAACTATAAAACATGTTTTACAACACAAAAGAAACTTAATCATCTAGTTAATAGAACTATAACACATATCGATGTTGAGGGATTATTGTATAAGGTTCAATAGGGGTATGAGTTTTTGTGAATGATATTGTTAGGCCTTGTTATTCAGATAAAATTATATTTGCATATCTGTTATTTAGTCTATATATTTTGTTTTAAGATTAGTAATAAATTCATCTAATTCCGTAATAAAAAACAAACATCTATTTATCAATCAATACAATATTAAAATGAAAAAAATTCACCTGTTATTAATGATTTGCATTAGTATCTGTTTTGTAAACTATTCTTACTCAGAAGAAATTAGCGATGCAGAATTATTTGGCCCTAATGTTTATATTTTTAGTCCAACCGACGATATGAACACAATTAGGACAACGATTAACAACATTCATGATCAAATGCTTCATGATCAGTTCAGCTTTAAAAGATATGCTTTCTACTTCAAACCTGGCGATTATACGGGCGCTGGATTGCTAAATATCGCATATTATACTCATATTGGCGGTTTAGGTAAGCTGCCAAACGATGTCCGTTTATCGAATGTATACACACCTGCTCCACTACCCAACAACAACGCGACTTGTACTTTTTGGCGTTCTGCCGAAAATTTCACTATAGCAGGAACTTCAACTGGTGATATGAATACATGGTTTCAATGGGCTGTTTCACAAGCTGCACCTTTAAGACGTATAAACTCCGAAAGAAGAGCACATTATCAATGGTGGTACGACGGTTGGTGCAGTGGTGGATTCACAGGTGACTGTAATTTTAAAGACCGTGCAGGTTCTTGGTCGCAGCAGCAATGGTATTTTCGCAATTCTTATGTTGAATTAGGATCTAAAGATTACAGTGCCGGAGGTTGGAATTTATGCTATCAAGGAGTTACATTTGGTCCAACAGTTAATATGGCTAACCATAGTGATAACTGGACTTCAAGTGGTGGAGCGTGGAATAATGTTAGCCGCGTAGAAACAACCCCAATTATCAGAGAAAAGCCATTTTTATTTATTGGAGACGATGGTCGATATAAAGTTTTCAGACCTGCTTTACGTATGAATTCCAAAGGAACTTCGTGGTCATCAAGTAATATGGGAGAAGGTGAAACATTAGATCTCTTAGATGAATTTTATGTTGTAAAGCCCGGCACTACTGCTGAAACAATGAATGAACAACTTGCAGCAGGCAAAAATCTGTTTATAACTCCAGGTATGTATGATTTATCTGAGCCTTTAATTGTTGACCGACCTAACACAATCATTTTAGGAACCGGATATGCCACACTTGTTCCTTCTTCTGCAAATTCCAGTTCAGCAATTATAGTTGGTGATGTTGATGGAGTAACCATTGCAAGCTTACTTTTTGATGCACACTACAGTTCTAGAACTTTATTGCAAGTTGGATCAGCAAACTCTACAGCTGACCATAGCGAAAACCCCACATTGCTGGCCGATTTATTTTTCCGTGTAGGTGGCTTTATGGAAGCAAATGTGAATGTAGATATCGCGCTAGAGATTAATAGTTCAGATGTTATTGGAGATCATTTCTGGATCTGGAGAGCCGATCACGGACAAGGTGTGGGTTGGTTTAAAAATACATCAAACAACGGTTTAGTCGTGAATGGACATTTTGTAACAATCTATGGGCTATTTAACGAGCATTTCCAACAGTACGGAACACTTTGGAATGGCGAAAAAGGAAGATTATATTTCTACCAAAACGAAACACCATACGATGTTGTAAATCAAAATGATTATAAAAGTCACGACGGAACAGTTAATGGTTATTCCGCTTACAAAGTGGCCGATAATGTAAACTATCATGAAGCCTCTATGTTGGGGATGTACGATGTGTTCATTAATACTCAGGGAGCCAAAATTGCAGTAGCAAATTCAATAGAAACACCTGATTCAAGAGGAGTTAAAGTCCACAACGCATGCAATGTATGCATTTCATCCGATAATATGGGAGGATTTCAATCAGTTATAAATGGGCGAGTTGCCAGCACATACTATGTGAATGGAGCTGGAAAACGCTTTTATATTGTTGATTATGCTGGAACTAAAGAACCAGAACCTTGGGAACGTCCTCAACAAGGAACAACCTTTGTAAAACAAGTTAACAATGATGAACTACAGATTTACCCTAATCCGGTTAAAGACTATTTAAAAATAGATTCGAAAGATAAAGATATATCTGTTGAAATATTTGATATGACCGGAAAAAAATTATTAAGTCGTTCCGGTGTAAATGCTATTTCGATGAATTCTTTTGAGAAAGGAGCCTATTTAGTTACTGTGAGCAACAAAAATGGGGTTCTTAAAACAGCTCGAATTATAAAATAAAACTTTCTTCTATCTACAAAAAAGTAAAAGAGAATGCGTAGAAATGCCATTCTCTTTTGTTTTTTTAATATCAATAAGAAAAACCATTAGGTTATTCAATTGTTTCTATAACTACACAAAAAAGAACAATTATGAAGAATTTTATAAAAATGTTTCTGTTCACATATTTTGTTTTTAATGTTAGTTTGGCAAGTTGTACAGAAACAAACAATATGAGCACTCCAGGACTCATTGTATTTGCACAAAATATAACAGCACCTGTGTGCATTACAAATGCTGGTGACAATCGACTTTTTGTAGTAAATCAGCGCGGACAAATTTTGATTATTAATCCGGACGGTAACATAAACTCGATTCCCTTTCTTGACATTACAGATCGAGTAACTTTTGGAGGTGAAAGAGGTTTGTTGGGTTTGGCTTTTCATCCTCAATATGAAACAAATGGCTATTTTTATGTTAATTATGTAGGGAGAGGGGACAGTACGCATATTTCAAGATTTAGTGTAAATTCATCCAATTCATCGATTGCAAATCAACTGAGTGAAGAAAAAATAATGACTATTTTCCAGCCTTATACAAATCACAATGGCGGTGATCTGCATTTTGGAAAGGATGGATATTTGTACATTGGTTTTGGAGATGGAGGATCAGGAGGCGATCCGGGAAATAGAGCGCAGAATTTAATGGATTTTCATGGTAAAATATTGCGCATCGACGTAAATAATGGAAATCCTTATTCCATTCCACCATCAAATCCTTTTGCCGGAAGTTTAAGTGTTCTTAACGAAATATGGGCTTATGGGTTACGTAATCCTTGGCGTTTTAGTTTCGACCG
>JBBIID010000097.1:0-9173 GCA_037446675.1 Paludibacter sp. | reverse complement strand
TTGCTTCGTGAGCAACTTTCATCGCGTTCAACAAATCTTCTTCGCTCACTTCTTTCATTTCGCCTTCTACCATCATGATATTATCAAGCGTAGCGGCAACAATGATTTCCATATCAGCACCTTCCAATTGCTCGAAAGTTGGATTTATAACAAATTCACCAGCAATTCTGGCAACACGAACTTCCGAAATTGGTCCGTTGAAGGGAACATCGGAAACGGCCAACGCTGCTGATGCTGCCAATCCTGCCAATGCATCCGGCATATCAATACCGTCAGCAGAAAAAAGTGTTACTGTAACAAAAGTTTCAGCATGATAATCGTCAGGGAACAAAGGACGTAACGCGCGATCGACCAAACGTGAAATTAAAATTTCGTAATCAGAAGCACGTCCTTCGCGACGAAGAAATCCGCCAGGGAAACGTCCTGAAGAAGCAAATTTTTCTTTATAATCAACTGAAAGTGGCATAAAGTCCGTTCCGGGAACAGCATCTTTTGCCGAGCAAACTGTGGCCAATAACATGGTATCGCCCATTCGTACCATAACAGAGCCATCAGCTTGTTTTGCTAATTTTCCTGTTTCAATGGAAATTGTACGTCCATCACCCAGTGTGATGGTTTTTGTAACTACATTCATAAAATTACATTTTCTTTTTTTTAAACATCTTATTTTCGGGCGCAAAGATACAATAATAATTGCAATATATATGCAGATTTATAGCAAAATAGTATTCGACTGCGTTTGTATACAGGGCAAAAAAAAGAATGATTTGAAGTTCTTTAAATCATTCTTTTTAGTAAATAGCTGCTGTTAAAGTTTATATGTCCAACCTACGCAGGTATAAATTATGCCTCGAGGATTGGCTTGTTGTACTTCCTGATCGTACATTAACTGTACCTCAATGGAGTTGTGTTTTGTGAGTCGATATTTCAGTCCGGCAGTTGTTCTAATTCCATCAAGGTAAAAACCGTTAGCACCATTCAGCGGGCAAAAAAGTTCGCATGAAATTGACGGTTTCAGTGGAGAACCAAATATGTCGTAATTTAAATCCACTTTATTTCTCCACACGTATTTGGGATTGAAGTTGTAACTCCCTCTATTTTCATCTCTCCATGTGGTTTGCACTCTCGATTTGAAGCCTAGATTAAACCTGTCGATGTCAGTTTGCGTTGATAGTCCAAACGAATATCGGTGTCTGATTTCGTTTTTGTCAATGTCATTCAGATAGATGAAGTTATAATCCAGTTCGGCCATTAATAGATCTCGATACAAAGAGTAATTCAATCCTAATGTTGTTTTCGAACGATTAAAATTGGTCACATTATGGTCGAAACGCAGCTCTTCTTCGGCCTTTAGGCTTGAATATCTTCCGAAATCTTTAGTAACCGCAACAGAGGTTATAGCTCCCGCATCGAATGTTTGTGACATTACCTTGGCCGGAACAATTAAGCAAAGAAGCAAAAATATCAGTGTTGAGATCTTTGTCATTGAACAAAATCATTCAATTTAGTGATCGAATCGATAGAATTAGGCGTATTTCCTTCGGGATGATAATAAACTTTCAGAAAAGCAATATCTCTGAGGAAATCGATATGACCAACTTCAAATCGCAAAACTTTAAGCCCTGTACGTTCTTCCAAATCATTTTTCAACTCTTCAGCCTTGTCTGGTTTTATCAAATCGATTTTTTCGTAAAGAATTATTTTCGATGAAGTGTGTTTGATAAACCGCCTGCTTTCCATGATTGCAATGGCAGACACAAAGAGAAAATTTGTCAGTAAAAGTTCGGCATAACTCAGCGACATTGCCAACCCGTTTAGAACAGATATTCCAATAATGACAAATAAATATGTCATTTCACGGATGGAGACTTGTTCCGTTCGATAACGCAGGATTCCAAAAATGGCAAATAATCCAAGTGCCATTCCGATTTGTAATCTTACTGAATCAAGTAGGAAAATGAGCAAAAATATAGTAACGGCGAAAAGAGTGAAAGTGAAAAGAAAATCCCTGCGACCTCCTTTGCGATAGTAGAAATAGCGGATAATTATCCAACAAACAATCATGTTAAACGCAAAACGTAAAATTAGTTGGATGAAAGAGTCACTTTCGAAAAGAGGAATTCCTAAAAAGTCGGTTCCGGAAAATCCTTCAGTTCCATATTCTTGGGCAATTGAGGGGTCAAATTGGGGAAAGTCAGTTTGTAGCATGATTTTTTTCTGTGATTTTATTTATTTTTCGTATTTTCTTTTTAAAGCTGTTGTTTTTTATGTCAGAGTTTAGAAGTACCATTCCCAGGCAATATTTACTCATACTGCCGGGTAAAACTTTGAGTTCATTCAGGTATTGACGGAAGTAAGATTTGGAAGCTCCATCTTGTTTCATTTCTACAATGACCAAATCATCGATATTTTTTGCCAGTCCTGTTTCTGTGTCTCTGTAGATAAGACCCAAATCGATGGTAACGCGCTCGGTTTTGTTTTTGTCGACAAGCGTAATCCTTTCAAAGAAATTTTGAATCTGAGGTTTCAGATTACACGATTGATATGGAGTTTTGGAATGGAGAAAATTTTGTTCCTCTTCGCTCAGGCGTAGAGAATGAAAATCATCCTCATCTATTTTTATCCTGTTTTTTGAAGTTCTCCCCTTGTTGTTTTTGTTTTTTACTTCCAAAAAGGAAATCCCCGAATCCACATACGAACGCATTCGTATTTTATAACGGTTCAATTTGCCATTATGATGCATACGATACATTTCGGTACTATCTGTATCGAAGTAAATACTTGAATAATGAGGTATTCGTTCACCTTCTATTTGTACTACTCTGTAATGTTCGGTTGCTTTTTCCAACAAAATGTGCAGTTGTTCGACATTGACAAGGAATTTTGTGTCCACTCTGTTCATCAACTTAACCGAGTCCATTTCTTTCAACGAAATAGGCTCGAATTTTTGCATGATTGGAGCAAGAGAATCTTTCAACTCATCGTTTATCTTTTTGAACTCAATTGGTGTATTGGTACACTTTTGTTGAATATAATCTTCCATTTGGCAGGTAATTGTATTGTATTTTTTTTGTTCCGTCGGGATTGTAATCGTATTTGCGAATGCGGCTTACCTTATTTCGGTCGTCGTACACAACTTCTTTTATGCAAACATTATTTTTGTCGTAAAAGAACAATACTCTTTCGCGCATTCCGTAGGTTGCATATTCAGTTTCCTCTGTCTTAAACCCTTCACCGTTATATACAGTGACATGGTCGAGCCAGCGGTTTTTTCCGTTTGCGTCGGTATTGTATTCTTTGACTGTAAGATTCTTCTTGCGTTCGCGTTTTTCGTTGAGCGATTCGGGGGAACTTTGGGCAGACAAAAACGTAGTGGCTGCAAATAAGAAGATAAGAGTTAAATTTGTTTTTAGTAACGTGATTTTCATTTAGTGATTGATTAATTATGTGGCAATTTTAATTTGGAACGTATTTTCGAATGTAACAATAGTTCCCTTTTGGGTAATTGATATGGGTTGAACGACTGGAGAAAGAACTTCGGTTATCGGATCTTCTGAAATTACAAATACTTCATAATCTCCTGGTTCAAGTTTTTGGAACATGAATACTCCGTCCAAACCTGTTCTTACTTCGTCAAATTGATATTGCGCTCCGGCACGTCTTATGTATACTCTTTCGCCGTAAGCTGGAGTTGGAACCGATATAGCGTAACCTTTATTGTAGTAAGTAGCGTATACTTGTCCTTTAATATAAGAAGTCTCTGTGGATTTGCCTTCGTGGATATAAATGTTGTTGACATTTTTCGTTTCGCCGTAGGCAACAGAAACTGAATCTATTACTGCTACTTTTTGAGAATTAGGCATTGTGCTGTAAGCATAAACCTTATACATACCTTTGGTTAAATAGCGGAAACGATAAAAACCGTCGTATCCGGTTTCCATTTTGTCACCATAGATAGGCTCTTCGCCGTAAACAATATATACGTCGGTTTTTGCAGCAGGAAAAGTATCGGCCTGAAAACTATAAATATCGTCTTCGTGCAGAACGGTGTAGACATATCCCTGAACGGTTGATATTCCGCCTTCGCCTTCTTCGGAAATACAGGAAAATAAAAGGAGTGATGTGATTAAGATGACAATCGATTTAAGGTGCTTCATTATAAAATTAGATGAAAAAATGTGATAATCTCTTCTAAACGATTTTTTGACAAAATTATTACAACTCTATTAAAAAAATCTTACAAATTTAATTAAAATCGCGGTATTTATATCAATTCTTCGGCATAAAGCCTTAAAATATCAATAAAAATCGATATTTTAAGAAAGTTATAACAGAATAGCCAAATTAATTTTTTTGTTTTGTCATTTTTACAATTTAATTTTACAAACTCGTTCTGTCATTCTGTCACGAAAAAAACGGATGGCATTTTTTTTGATTAAGACGATGACCGTGAAAATATTGATAAACCATTTAACATAGAACTAAAAATGTCAAAAGGAAACATTGGGGTAACAAGCGCAAATATTTTCCCCGTTATTAAAAAATTCTTGTATAGCGATCACGAAATATTTCTTCGCGAATTAGTGTCGAATGCGGTGGATGCCACCCAAAAGTTGAAAACACTGGCATCTGTTGGTGAGTATAAAGGTGAGTTGGGAGAGTTGAAAGTAAGAGTTTCGGTTGACAAAAAGAAAGGAACGTTGACAATTTCCGACCGCGGTATTGGTATGACGGAGGAAGAGATTGATAAATACATCAATCAAATCGCATTTTCGGGTGCCGAAGAGTTTCTCGAAAAATACAAAAACGATGCTCAGGCCATTATTGGTCACTTCGGGTTAGGTTTCTACTCTTCGTTCATGGTTTCGAAAAAAGTAGAAATTTTTACTCAATCGCACAAAGAAGGAACCACGGCACAACACTGGTCGTGTAAGGGAGATCCTGAATACACACTGGAAGATACCATCAAATCGGATCGCGGAACGGATATAGTTTTGCACATTGATGACGAAAACAAAGATTTTCTGGAAGAATCGAAAATACAGGAATTGTTAAGTAAATACTGTAAATTTTTACCAGTTGAAATCGTTTTCGGAAAGAAAAAAGAGTGGAAAGATGGTAAGGATGTGGAAACAGACGAGGATAATGTAATTAACAACACAAATCCGGCATGGACACGCAAACCTGCTGATTTGAAAGAAGAAGATTACTCGGCATTCTATCGCGAATTAAATCCGATGAGCGAAGATCCGTTGTTTCATATCCATCTGAATGTAGATTATCCATTCAACCTGACCGGTATTCTTTATTTCCCTAAAATCAAAAATAATATCGACATGCAACGCAACAAAATTCAGTTGTATTGCAATCAGGTATATGTTACCGATCATGTCGAAAATATAGTTCCTGAATATTTGACTCTGTTGCACGGTGTGATTGACTCGCCGGACATTCCTCTGAACGTTTCGCGTAGTTATTTACAGAGTGATGCTAACGTGAAGAAAATTTCGAGCCATATTACCAAAAAAGTAGCTGACCGTTTGGCTGAAATCTTTAAGGCAGATCGTGCGCAATTCGAAGAAAAATGGGATAATCTTAAGGTCTTCATTCAATACGGAATGTTGAGCGACGAAAAATTCTACGAAAGAGGCGAAAAATTTGCTCTTTTGAAAAATGTTGATGGCAAATACTTCACTTTCGACGAATATAAAACATTGGTTGGCGAGAACCAAAAAGATAAAAATGGCGATGTCATTTATTTATACGCCAACAATTCTGACGAACAGTACAGCTATATTCAACACGCTAAAGACAAAGGGTACGATGTTCTTATCATGGACGGACAATTGGATGTTCACGTGGTGAGTCAGTTGGAACAGAAATTCGAAAAAACACGCTTTGTTCGTGTTGATAGCGATGTGATCGATAAAATTATTCAGAAAGACGATGTTGCGAAAGTAAGTTTGACCGATAATCAGCGTGATGCATTGGTTTCTGTTTTCGAATCGCAACTTCCTTCGATGGAAAAAGCAAACTTCATTGTTACTTTCGAGCAGCTTTCGGCAACGGCAAATCCGGTATTTATCACTCAGAATGAGTTTATGCGCCGTATGAAAGATATGTCGGCATTGCAAGGCGGAATGATGAGTTTCTATGGTGAAATGCCAGATAGCTTCAATTTGGTTGTCAATACCGCGCATCCGGTGATTGAAAAGTTGCTGACTGCTGAAGAAACAGCTTGTGGAAATGAGGTTTCTCCAATTGCTACCGAACTTAGCGCTGTGAAAGAGAAACAGGAAAAACTGAAAGAAAGCCACAAAGGCAAGAAGGATGAGGAAATTCCAGTTGCGGAAAAAGACGAACTAAGCGAACTCTCCAAACAAATGGATGAACTGGAAAGTAAGAAGAAAACCGTTTACAAAGCATTTGCTGCTGAAAACAAGCAAGTGCGTCAGTTGATTGACCTAGCTCTTTTGGCAAACAATATGCTTAAAGGGGAAGCGTTGGCAAACTTTGTAAAACGAAGTGTAGATTTGTTATAATATACAATCATTAATAAGAACGGAATGAGGCTGGTTTAATTCAAACCAGCCTCATTTTTATTTGTAAACTCTCATAAAAGATATTGATTTAGCAAAATCTTTCTCAATAATAATTAACGTGCATGAAACAAAGGACTGTAATTTTGTTTTGATTGAATATTTAGAAATTTAAGATAACCTTGCTAAAGCTATTTTTCCCATATTCCGAAAAATGTAGTAAAAACTGTTGTTTTACTAACTTAAAATAAATTACATGGTTTTATCTTAAGATAATCAGGATTAATACCTATTTTTGTGAAGAATATAGATATAGTTTTTTAAGAATAACAAAAATGAAAAGAAAAAGCGTTGTTTGGGCAATAATCGTACTTGTGGCACTGGTCGGGGTATTTCTTTTTATTGGATTTGGTAAATCGGAAGAGAAAGTCTCGAAAGCTAAACCTGATAAGAAAATTGATGGTTACATTGTTAAGCCGAGTTTGTTGGTCGATGAAATTATCGTAAATGGATCGGTGCAGGCTTTTGAGTCGGTCGACTTGAAAAACGAAATTGCCGGTCGGGTGGTTATGATTAACCTGCCAGAAGGCAAATTTGTAAAAAAAGGAATTGTGTTGGTCAAACTTTTCGACGACGACCTACAGGCACAACTTCGTAAGTTGCAAGCTCAATTGGCTATTCAGGAACAGATATATAAGCGTCAGTCGGAGTTGCTGAAAGTGAATGGAATAACTCAAAACGATTACGAACAAAACGGTCTTTTAATAAATTCGTTGAAGTCTGATATTGAAATTCAGAAAGCTCAAATCAGAAAAACGGAAGTTTTAGCGCCTTTCGATGGCGTGATTGGGTTGAGAAATATAAGTGTAGGAGCGATTGTAACTCCTTCTACTTCGTTGGCTACTATCCGTACGGATGATAAACTGAAGCTCGATTTCTTTGTGCCGGAAAAATATATTTCGGAAATGAAACCGGGAATGAAGCTTAAATTTACAACTGCTGGAAAAGACGATGAATATGAGGCCACAGTAATTGCTACCGAGCAGGGAATAGACGATGCTACCAGAAATTTAAAAGTAAGAGCTGTGGTGGAGAAGAATAATTCAACAGACTTGTTGTCCGGTGCTTTTGCCAATATAAAACTGAGACTTAGAGAAGATCAAAACGCTTTAATGATTCCAACTCAAGCGATAGTTCCACAAGAAGACAAAAAAATAGTGGTTGTTGCCCGCAATGGAATAGCCACATTTGTAGAGGTGAAATCCGGAATCAGAAAATCGGCTTCAATCCAGATTACGGAAGGTCTTCAACCCGGTGATACAATTGCCACTTCAGGTTTATTGTTTATCAAAGAAAACACAAAACTGGACTTCAAAAGCGTAAACAATTCATTATGACAATTTCAGATATAGCTTTAAAAAGACCGGTAGGTTCGGTTGTTTTGAGCCTTATAATTGTATTGTTAGGCGCTGTAGGTTTCGATTTTTTGGGAGTCCGTTTGTACCCTGCTATCGATCCGCCTATCATTACAGTTCAAACTTCGTATACGGGAGCCAATTCGGAAATTATCGAATCGCAAATTACCGAACCGCTGGAAAAATCGATAAACGGTATTGAAGGAGTGAAATCAATTACTTCCCGATCGTCGATTGGTACCAGCGTTATCACGGTTGAATTCGATTTAGGATCCGATTTGGAAAAAGCGGCTAACGATGTTCGCGATAAAGTATCGCAGGCAACAAGACAATTGCCTCAGGACATTGACGCACAACCCACGGTAACAAAAGCGGATGCAAACAGTGATCCGATAATATTTCTTGCTGTTCAAAGCTCTTCGATGAATGAGCTGGAAATAAGCGATTACGCTGAAAATGTATTGCTGGAAAAGTTGCAAACCATTCCCGGTGTAAGTTCCATAAATATTTACGGACAACAACGTCCGGCTATGCGATTGTGGATCGATCCGGTAAAAATGTCGGCTTATAACCTTACGGCAAGCGATATTAGCGCAGCTCTGTCGAAAGAAAATGTGGAAATGCCCGGAGGTAAAATAAGAGGTAGCTCCACAGAACTTATTGTAAAAACGCATGGACGGTTAGAAACGGAAGCCGATTTCAATAATTTGATTGTTAAGCAAGATGACAATCAGGTGATACGGTTGAGTGATGTGGGCGAGGCTGTGTTGGGTGCTCAGAATGAAGAATCGGGTGCAACGATAAATGGAAAAAAGGGAGTTATCCTAGCCATATCTTCGCTGCCCGGCGCAAATGACATACAAATTGCAGACGAATTTTACCGTCGACTCGATCAGATAAAAGAAAATACTCCGGAAGGAATGAATCTGGAGATTGCGAGGGATAGATCTATTTTTGTGCGCCAATCGGTTACCGACGTGCTCGAAACATTGCTGATTGCAGTCTTTTTGGTTGTACTTATTATCTTCTTGTTTTTCCGCAATTGGATTATCGCATTACGTCCGTTGATAGATATTCCGGTATCATTAATCGGAACATTTTTCATTATGTACGTTTTAGGATTTTCGGTAAATGTTTTGACTTTGCTGGGGATTGTTTTGGCAACGGGATTGGTGGTGGACGATGGAATTGTGGTTACAGAAAATATATTCAAGCGAAT
>JBBIID010000096.1:0-9205 GCA_037446675.1 Paludibacter sp. | reverse complement strand
TTAACCATAGTTTTCGCGTAGCCCGGCTTGCACTCCAAAAGCTTTACGCCATTGTAAGCGGCAAACTTGTCGCCTTTGAAATAAGCCAGATATTTATCCATTTTCGATTGCATTATCTTATTCTGAGCCGCTGTCCAGGTCGGATAAGCGTTTTCGGTTTAATGCCATTCAACCTGCAAAGCGTTTTTACACTTGTTCCGTTGCGCAAAGCTATATTTCCAAGATTGTCACCCTTCTTTACCTTGTAATACTTTGCCAACTGCATGGATTTCACTTCCCTCTGATAATAGAATGTCTTCTTCTTGGTAATTATATAATTCTCCGTTATTACTTTTCCAGTGATAAAATTAATCAATGTCGCCGGATTAATGGCATTCCCGATATAACGAGTTTCAAAGTGTAAATGTGGTCCGGTTGAACGTCCTGTATTTCCACCTAAAGCGATCACTTCGCCGGCCTTTACGGTTTGATTATGCACAACCAACACTTTTGAAAGATGTCCATAAACAGTTTCTAATCCGTTTTCGTGCCTGATAACTACATAATGACCATAACCGCGCCCTTCATAATCAATAATCCTTACTTTGCCCGAAAAGGCCGCAACAACCGAATCGCCTACATTTAACCTCAAATCAATGCCGTAATGAAACCGATAACGACGAGGACCAAACTCCGACGTTACTGCTCCCGGAACAGGGACGTGGAAATGAGACAAATCGATATGTACCGAATCGGACAAACTATCCACCGGAATTTTATAGGGATTTAGCCTTTCGCTCGTCCAAATATTGTTGTATATATCTTCTGCCGGATGGTTTTCCATCAAGTCATCAGAACTGTCATTCAACATATTCTGATAAACATTTCCGGTGTCTTTCAGCGCAATAATCTTTTTAAAATCGGTTTGAGGATTATTTCTTTGCTCGGAATGTAAGTTGTATGTAAAAAAAATTAGAAGTACGAATAATAAGTTTTTCTTAAAGAAAACAGGCATGAGAATTAAATTTGTTCAATCTTTCAGTTCGGGAAAAATTGAAAATAAAAAATAAATTTACTTTGTTGATATTTTAGATTTCGTTGTTTGCATACAAGAAACCGAGTCCGTTTTGTTCAAATTCAAAGATTTCTTTCTCCTCAAAAAAACGAGCGAGTTCTTCTGTTGCATTTTCTACTGAATCCGACGTGTGTACAATATTCTCCTGAACACTCATGCTAAAATCACCACGAATTGTGCCAACCATAGCCTCCCGGCCATTTGTTTTTCCGGCCATATCGTGTACAATTTTTACTGCATCAAGACCTTTCCAACAACACACAATCACAGGCGTGATCATCATCGAATCTTTAATTCGTTTAAAAAAAGGTCGTTGAGCCAAATGAGCATAATGTTCAATGAGGATTTCATCTGTCAATTGCATCATTTTCATTCCACACAATTGAAGTCCTTTGCGTTCGAATCGGTGAATAACTTCACCGATTAAACCACGTTGAATAGCACATGGTTTAATAATTACGAGTGTTTTTTCCATGATCGCGAGGTGAAATATTTACAGTTAGTATTAAGGCAGTCCAAAAATAAAAAAATGACCGACGCGGTCAAAACAAATTCTGTTTTCTTAACTTATAGACCCCCAATTTAATGTATTCGTTTTCATTTTTCTTAATTGTTGTGCTAAAATTCTGTTTTGCGATTTTTCCAAAGTCGGGTCATCTTCCAAAATTTCCATAGCTGCATTTCTCGCAATTTCTAGCATTTTCCCATCCCGAGCCAAATTGGATATTTTAAGTTCAAAAGGCAAACCACTTTGCTGCGTTCCTTCCAAATCGCCGGGACCACGAAGTTGAAGGTCGGCTTCCGAAATTTCAAATCCATCGTTCGTCCGAACCATGATTTCCATTCGTTTTCGGGTATCGGAACTTAATTTATAATCCGTCAGTAAAATACAGAACGATTGTTCTGCTCCACGTCCTACTCTTCCTCTAAGCTGATGAAGTTGCGAGAGCCCAAAACGTTGGGCACTTTCAATCACCATTACCGAGGCATTTGGCACATTCACGCCAACTTCAATCACCGTTGTTGCCACCATAATTTGCGTTTCTCCTCTTACGAACTTCTGCATCTCATGCTCTTTCTCTGCAGCTTTCAATTTCCCATGTACACGACTGATTTTGAAATCAGGAAACACTTCGCATAAATACTGAAATCCGGTTTCAAGATCCTGCAAATCGCTCTTTTCAGACTCATTGATGAGCGGATAAACAACATAAACCTGTCGACCAAGTTGTACTTGTTTGGCTATAAACTGGTTCAATCCTTGCCGTTTCGAGTTATAATAATGATAGGTTTGAATCGGTTTTCGTCCCGGTGGCAATTCATCGATAACCGAAACACTCAAATCGCCATAAAGCGTCATTGCTAACGTCCGTGGAATAGGCGTTGCCGTCATTACCAAAATGTGTGGCGGGTTCTGATTTTTTTTCCACAGCTTTGAACGCTGCTCTACCCCAAATCTATGCTGCTCGTCGATGACCACCAATCCCAGATTTTCGAATTGCACAGTATCTTCAATCAGGGCATGTGTTCCAATCAGGATATTCATCTCGCCATTTTGAAGTTTTTCATGTAATTCTATACGCGCCTTTGTCCGGGTCGATCCTGTGAGCAATGCGATCTCTAAGCCTAAATCGCCCAGAAACTCCTTAATACTAGCAAAATGCTGAGTGGCTAAAATTTCGGTTGGCGCCATTATACAGGCCTGAAAACCATTATCCACCGCCATAAGCATAGCCATCAGAGCAACCAGCGTTTTTCCGCTTCCCACGTCGCCTTGCAGCAAACGATTCATTTGCCTACCCGATGCCACATCTATCCTTATTTCACGCAACACGCGTTTTTGAGCATTGGTCAGTTCGAAAGGAAGATGATCTTTAAAGAATGTATTGAAATAATGCCCTATTTGACCGAAAACAAATCCTCTGTAATTCAGATCACGCCATTTTGTTTGTCGCAGGATATTCAGCTGAATATAAAACAACTCTTCGAACTTCAATCGCTGACGGGCTTTGTTGAGCATATCTGCATTTTTAGGAAAATGGACATTCACGATGGATTCCGTCAGATTGAGCAGCGCAAACTTTTGCAATACAAATGCAGGTAAGGTTTCCGGAATTCCTGTTCTAACATTTTGAAGCAATGGAAAAATAATCTTCTGAATTGCCTTTGAATTCAGAAAATTCGACTTCATCTTTTCAGAGGTGTTGTAATATGGCTGAAGTCCCATTTGCTCGGGAGGAGGAAGTTTCGACGCAATTTCGACTTCGGGATGAACGATATTGAATCTGCCGCTAAACGGTGAAGGTTTTCCGAAGATCACGTATTCAATCCCGGTTTTGTATTTATCCAGCACCCATTTTACTCCTTTAAACCAGACCAGTTCTATCGTTTCTTTTCCATCGGTAAAAACTGCCGTCAGACGTTGATTGTGCCCCTCACCGACCTTTTCGAAACGGATAATTTTTCCTTTCACCTGAATGAACGGCATTTCCTCCGAAACCTCATGCAGATAATAAAACCGACTCCGATCGACATATTTGAACGGATAATGATGCAGCAGATCGTCAACAGAACGGATGCCAAGCTCCTTAGCGAGAATATCCGCTTTCTTGGGTCCTACGCCGGGAAGAAACTTTATGTCCTGATAAGAGAGATCCACTCAAAAAAAAATTAAATTTGATTCTGTTTTTTAGCCTGAAATATATTTCCCTCCGGGAATTTTACGCATCACAAAAATGATAGTAAATGAGGTTATTAACGTTAAAATAATAACTATTGGCAAAGAGATCAGCGGATATGCCATTGTCCAAAAAATTCCGTGATTGAAGAATATGCTAATCACCATTACATGAACAAGATAAATCCCAAAACTATAATTCCCGATTGTTTCGGACAACCAAATCAATATTCTGTTCGAAATTTTCGAATCTTTCAGCAGCAAAACAAAAGCAACCGCCTGCGTAATTGTATTCAATGAAAAGCTTCCAAAAAATCTCAAATCAAGTTTGTGGGCATTTTTACTGGCAACAAAAACTGCAATTGCAGTAAAAACAATCGTAAACAAGTAAACGCCGGCACTTAATAGTCTGTATTTTTTTGCCGGAAAATTCCAGTTTACAAGAAAATACCCTAACACCATAAAGCCGGTATAAAGCAAATAATCTTTAGCTTTCTGTAAAAGATACGGCCAGTTATCAATTTTTATTGTTTTCGTAGAAAACAGAACCGTAAGAACCAGCCATATTAATATCACATAAGGCAATTGAGAGTGTTTCAGTTTTCGTATCATTTTTCCGATAAAAGGAACGAAAAAATACAAAACCATAATCATATACATATACCAAAAATGTTTTGAGACTCCTTCTTTTCGGAACAATTCAACTGCCCAGTTAAATATCGGTTCAAATCCGTGAGGTTGCACTTTTGGCGATAATATAAGCCAGCGATATACCCAATACGCAACCAACCAGAACAAAAAAGGAATAAACACACGAATGAAACGCTTTTTGTAAAACTCACCTAAATTATATTCGCGCCCCAGCATGGTTGCTCCACTCAACATCAAAAAGATCGCGATATCAAATCTAAAAATGCTTTGAATAGCATTCCCTATCCACCAATATTCCATATTCCGCCCATACATCATTTTCATCACCGGAGACGTAACATGGTTAACAATAACCCCCAACATGGCAATAGAACGAAGCATGTCAAGATACTGAATTTTCTGCTTTTCTGCCATATTAGTCATTCAATAGCGCTTCCGCTATTTTCAAATCAATTTCTGTTGTAATTTTAATATTCTCACGATTTCCTTCTACCAAGTGGACTTTCACGCCAGCCATTTCCACAACCGAGGCATCGTCTGTAAAAAAACTTGAAAACTCCTGATCGTATGCTTTTTTCAGAACAGTTCCATGAAAAACCTGCGGGGTTTGCACCAATTTGTATTTGCTGCGATCCATAGCCCGATTTCCATTTTCATCGGTTTCGCGAATACTATCAACCAAATCGACAACAGGAATTACAGCCTGCAATTCTTCTGCAAAGTCGAAACAACGCGCTATTGTGTCATTGCTCACCAACGGCCTTACACCATCATGTACCGCCACTAACGACTGATCTGCAATAACAGTCAACCCATTTTTCACCGAATGAAAACGAGTTGCACCGCCTTCTACAATCGAATGTTCAATATTGAAGGCATACTTTTTGCAAAGTTCTTTCCAAGAATCAATTTGAACGGAAGGAAGGACTAAAACAAGCTGCATTTTATTATCATAATTCCAAAACGCCTCAAGCGTGCGCATCAAAATTGGTTTTCCTTTTATCTCCAGAAATTGTTTCGGAACATTGGTTTGCATTCGCTCTCCTTTTCCCCCGGCGACAATTATCGCAGTTTTAATCATAAAATAATTCTTATTTGAATAAACATGAACAAAGATAAGCATTAAGACATTAATAATTAATAGCGACGAAGCAAAAAATCATAAAACGATTGACTTACAACACTCTACACTTCAACAAGTGAATAAAATTGAAAAAACGGACTCGATAACGAGAACAAATGTTTAACTTTGCACCCGAAATTAAAACAGAAAGATGAAAAGAAATTTTATTATAACCGGCCTGATTCTATTCCTGTCATTAGGATTAGTAGCTGCTCAGGAAAATACAGAGGCAAAAAAAGCAAATATTTTTGAGTCGCTGGCAACTCCCGATTCGGTTACGAAAGCAAAGGTTGTTATTCATCAGGACGAAAAAATTGAACAGCTCATTTTAAGCAAAAAGAACAACACTGGCTTTCAGGGTCAGCCAAACTTTAATGGTTACAGAGTACAGGTTTTTTCCAGCAACGTACAAAAAACAGCTAAAAACGAGGCATTTAAAATAGAAAAACTGATACGAGAAGCCTTTCCCGATGAAGAAGTTTATGTAAACTACACTTCTCCGTTTTGGAAAGTCAGGGTTGGCGATTTCGACACGATGCAAAAAGCTCAATCATTCAGATCTCAGTTGATTGAAGTGTTTCCAGAAATAAAAAGTGATACTTACATCGTTCGTGAACAAGTACATATTTCCGTATCAAAATAATTTATCATGATGGATTTCAATCTTAATCAACCCGTTCCTTTCGATACGGAAAAAACAGCCCAAATAGCCGAACATTACAAAAAAATCATAGAACTTTTGGGTGAAGATCCAAGCCGCGAAGGATTGCTTAAAACCCCTGAGCGTGTATCCAAAGCTATGCAGTTTCTCATGCAGGGATACGAACAAAATCCGGAAGAAATTATTCAATCGGCAATGTTTACCGAGAACTACAGGCAAATGGTTATTGTAAAGGACATCGATTTTTATTCGATGTGTGAACATCATTTATTGCCATTTTTCGGAAAAGCTCACATCGCTTACATTCCCAACCATAAAATTACAGGATTGAGCAAAATTGCCCGAATTGTTGAAGTTTTCGCCCGCAGAATGCAGGTGCAGGAACGCATGACCACGCAGATAAAAGAGTGTATTCAGAAAACACTAAACCCAATGGGCGTTATGGTTATTATTGAGGCACAGCACCTTTGCATGCAAATGCGTGGCGTACAAAAGCAACATTCCATTACGACCACATCTGATTTTACAGGAGTTTTCGAGCAAGCTAAAACGCGTGAGGAATTTATGAATTTGATTAGTAGAAAATGACTTTAAGATTTTCTCTTTTCGTCTTTTTCCTCTGATTCAAAATTCAGTTTTTTCTCGATAATATATTCCGGTCGGTTTTTGACTTCGTCAAAGATATTACCAACGTACGCTCCTACAATCCCGACTGTAAGCAACTGCACACCTCCAAAGAAAATAATCAGCACGAAGAGTGATGTCCAACCCGAATCGGCATGAGTGAAACCAAAAATTTTACCTAACAGCGACCAAATTGCCAAACCCAACGCAAAAACAACAGAAATAAAACCTAATGAAGTAGCGATACGCAATGGTTTGGTGGAGAAATAAAGCATCGAAGTCATGGCAAACTTCAGCATTTTAGAGAACGGATATTTCGTTTCTCCTGCAAATCGGGCTTCCCGTTCGTAGTAAAACGGAACTTGCTTAAAACCAATCCAGGATATTAATCCACGAATATATTTCCCTTTCTCATTCAAACGATCAAATTCCTGTATTACCGATTTATCAATTAATCGAAAATCGCCTGTATCAACTGGAAGTTTTACTTCCGAAAGAAAGTTTAAGAATCGATAAAATAATTTTGCGGATGCTTTTTTGAAAAAACTTTCTCCCTTTCGCGCTTTTCGAACACAATATACAACCTGAGCGCCTGTATTTTCCATTGTGTTCACCATATCAGGAATTAATTCCGGAGGATCCTGAAGATCCGCATCGATTATCAACGCCATATCCGAACTGCAATTATTTACCCCAGCCGTAACAGCCTTCTGATGCCCGAAGTTCCTTGAAAAAGAAATTACTTTAACCGATTTATCTTTCAAAGTAATCTCCGATAATATCTCTAGCGTTCTGTCTCTGCTTCCATCATTAACAAATATAAGCTCTGAAGCACAATCCATCGATTTAAGAACCGAACTTATCCTTTTGTACGATTCTTCGATAACAGCTTCCTCGTTGAAACAAGGGACGATTACACTAAGAGATTTTTTCATTGTCGGCATTTTTAAAAGTATAGTATCTGTTCAGCACAAAGTTAATAATTGTGTAGATTATTATTGATAACAATTGGCAAAGATATGCATCAATTGTGGTGTAATTTAGTAACAGATACAAATTCCCTAGCTGAAACAGATACGAAACGGCAAAAGTAATTACAAATTTAAAAATCGTTTTGGATATATGCGTATTGTTTTCAAATGTCCATTTTCGGTTCCAGATAAAGCTATTTACCAAACCAACAACGTATCCGAGTATATTTGCCAAGTAATCGGAAAAATGGAGCAACTCTAGCAAAACCCAAATTATAATCGCGGTAATTATGGTATTGGAAACACCTACAATACCGAACCGTATAAACTGAACAATGGGTTTGGGGAGGTTCATATTTATTGCTTTTGGAATATTGTAATATCAACAAATCCTTTTTTAAATTCCTTTAATGGCATCCAATGGTTTTTATTTTTCAGATCGTAATATAAAGAGTCTTCTACATTCGATATGTTTGAGTAAATAAAATACTTCCGATCTGGTTCTGTCCCAACAATTTTATTCGTATTCTTCAATTCTGTAAATCTCCTGTCACCGTACAAACAAAAACCTGCAGAGAGATCATCATAACTTATTTTTTGGGCATCAATGTAATCAAAGCATTCCTGTCTTAATTCATAATAGGGCAAATGAGCTATTGTACAATCCCATGATTTAGCTATTTTATCAGGATAAATCCATAAATTTCCAGTCAACTCAAAAGCAAGCAATATAACAAAAGCGACTCTCACTTTTTTAGCGTCGAAATATCTGATCAATCCAGAGATTACTAAAATAGTGAGGATACAAAAATAAGGCATAAAATACCTCGCCGAAAAGGGCATTTGAGTGATAAATATAAAAAGAGTGTATAATCCGATAAGAAGAAAAAATATCCAATAAAGCATTTTTTCATTTTCAGGAATTAGTGTTTTCCTCTTTACCATTCTGAAAAACACATAAATACTTAACCCCCACATTGCAAACCGCCCATTTTCGAGGTTGCGTAACCCAAATTCGGCAATATGTGTCAAAATCCGCATAAGGCTATGGGGGATTGCATAATGATCGCTGTAACCCGAATTTTTAAAAAACCAACCATTTATGATAAAATATTCCGCATAATACACACAAAGCACAATAAATGTCGGCAGATAAGTTAACAGAGATTTAATCAACGATTTAACATTCGCATCGCGTCTTCTCGTAGATTTATAAATGTCTACGGCAAAAACTATTGCGCCTGCAAATACACCTCTCATATTAATCAAACACAAGAAGAAAATGCCAACAGCCAATAAACCTTTTTTATTTTCTAAAATAGCACGGATAGAGATTATAAAGGCTGTGAGCAAAATAAAATCAGGCGAAGCAATTGAATATTGAGCAAGAAGCGTTGGTTCAATCATAATTAAAAGAAACATACAACCTCTCCATTTTTAAGGA
>JBBIID010000095.1:0-9232 GCA_037446675.1 Paludibacter sp. | reverse complement strand
TTTGTCGAATAGTACTTCTTTTGCCCAAATGTCCGTGCGTTTTCCGCAAGCCCACTGAACGGCTCCTGCGAGCAACTGCGGATCACCATCTTTATAATTTGCTTTTTCGCCCGGAAGGTTTTCCATTGGTCTCGATAAAATAAAATCAGTGATATTCTCGGGAAGTCTTCTCAAAATATCATCGGTCTGACCGCTAAGTCCATCGTTGCTATACGCAATTCCGGAACGCATGGTCAACAAGTCTTCGATTGTAATTCCTTTCTTGTCGGGATGATTCCAAACTTCGGGCAAATAATTCACCAGAGAATCGTCTACACTGTTAATCAAACCCTTGTCGATAGCAATCCCTGTAATTACTCCCATAAATTGTTTGGTGCAACTCCATATTGCGCGCGGAGTTGTGCGATCGGTTTCGTCTTTGGTATAGCTTTCGGCGATGAGTTTCCCGTTTCGAAAAACCAATAAACTCCGAACCTGCCAGTCTTCTGCATTTTGATGAAATCCTGTATAAACCTGTTTCAATGCGTTTGCATCTATTCCTTCGGCAGTCGGTTCGGAAATTTCCCAACCATCGTCCAATGGTTCGGGTACATACGACCGAAATGGATTTTTTAGTTCATCCTCACTTAAACAAGAGGTCAATGCCAATGCTACAACGGCAACGAAATATAATTTTTTCACGGTATTATCTGTTGAATGTTAGTACTAAGCTTTGGGTGATCATATTTATTTGCGGGGCTTCAAAATAACCGGCATAGCGAATTTTGTAGCCATAGGTGACGCGAGAATCTGGTTTTGGTTTCCATTTGATTTCCATGTCCGAAGTATTGTATTTCCACGGAGTTGAAAACGAAAGATTCTCGTGCAGATGGCTTATGGCATATCCAAACCCCAGATCGTAGAAATAAGGATTGCGGTAAGCCGGTTGGCGTGATGTAAGCCCCAGAAGACTAGTGTTTAGTTTTATTTTGAATTGCGATTGTTGCAAGTTGAACTTATAGATGGCCTTGCAACCCAAGCTAAAATCAGTAAACCAATAATCGAATCCTGACTGTAAATCGGGATATATCTGGTAGCGATATTCTGCTTTTATCGATGGACCTAAATAGAGTTTTTTTTCAGATAAATTGAATAAATAAGCCAGTTCGACAGGTTTCAGATAAATGTTCAGTCCAAAAATCTGATGAGAAAACAAGGCATTAATATCCATTTCGTTGGAATATGTAATGAGCCTTTCGTCGAGGTGATATATTCTGTCGAAGCCGACTCCGACGCTTCCGCCTCTAAAAACGAATCCAAAATTGGCCGATTCTTTTATTTGCTCTGTACCAGCTAAAATTGAAACCGTTTTTTCCTGATTGTTTTGAGCACTCAGGTTAAAAAGAAGAATAAGTTGAAGAAAAATAAGCTTGATTCTCATGTTTTTAATTTTGTGTTGAATAATCGGGTATCGGATGATACCTCATAATTTCGACACAAAATTATGGAGAACAAAAAGCAGTATAAATTTTTTCTGAATGTAGTGTATAAATTGGTAGTTGAATCCCTTATTTACAGAGTTGAATTCTAAAAGCATTGTTTTTGAAAACAGTTTTGAGCATTATTTTTTGTGAATGCTGATAATTTGTTGTTTATCAATACAAATAAACCAAAAGCATAGAAAAGATTATTTTCTATGCTTTTGGTTTATTTTCTTAACTAACAATGAAAATCAATCAATTGTCGCGCTCTTCAAAATCTTCAAGTCTTTTCTTCTTTATTCTTTTGAAAATAAGATAAATAATTGCCAAAATTGCAGCGATAGTGCCAATGGCATAAATCCCGAATATGAATAATGCAATTGTATTCATTGCCTGATTATTTTAGTTTCACAGCAGTACCATAAACCAAAATTTCGGAAGCTCCCTGCATGATGGTTGATGAGGTTATGCGAAGAGCCACAACGGCATCGGCACCCATCTTTTCTGCATCGGCTTTCATTCGCTGGAATGCTTGTTCTCTGGCATCAGCCTGAAGTTTGGTATATTCTTCCACTTCGCCACCTACAATGTTTTTCAATCCGGCAATAATATCGTTACCAATATTTCTTGCTCTTACGGTACTTCCACGCGCAATGCCTAAAATCTGTTCAATTTCTTTGTTTGGAACTGTTTCTGTTGTTGTAATGATCATAATTGTAACTTTTAAAGTTTCACAAGCCTGGGTTTAAATACCCGTCAGTTGCCCGACGTATTTAACCTATTAATTTAATGCAAATATATTCATTTAAATCACATTTCTTAAAAATATTTTTGTTGAATGACAGAAAAATGGATTTGAATCAGGAAATTGATAGAATTAACCTCACGCAGATAAATGAAATGTTTATTTATCTGTGAAAAACAAGACAGATTAATGTTGATATTTATTTACGTGGCAGCATAATATCTTTCTATGTAAAGTGTATTGTTAAATAAATCAATATTTTATTACTAATTCACTTAACAATTATTTAATACAATTATAAGTCTATTCTCCACTGTTTCAGCCTTTTTTAACAGGGACGAAGAAATCTTCGGGTTGCAGTTCGCATACTTGTGCTATGTGCCTGCAAAAAGCCAAACGTCCTACGTTTTGATTGCGAGAGTCAGAGCCAAAAGTAAATTTTAATCCAGCAGTTTTGGCCTTGCGTATAAAAGTTTCGTGCGGCGTATGCGACATATCGTTTATTTCAATAGCTATGTTTCTACGCCTTGCTGCGTCAATTATTTGCTCCATTCGTTCTTCAGTCCATAAACTATAATAATCGCGTGAAATGCAAACAGGTAAAAAAAGTGGCCATGCAAAAATATGAATAGGTTCGTTATTCAAAATTTGGAGCGAATAATCCATATATCTTTTCATAAAATCTGCGGTGTCGGCAATGTAGGTGTCGAATTGCCATATTTGCCATATATCGCCATTACCATGAGGAACCATCTGAGGATCCATTAGTATGTAATCAACCTGATTTAGCAACTCTTTCGAATAATTTTTACTCCATCCCGGAGTTGTAGGTTGCAGACCAACATACACTGGATAATTCCTTAAGCGTTTGATATAGGCTTCTAATTCTTGATCGTTTTTTAATGCCCAAGGGGCAGGATGTTCCACAATCCCAAAATTTACATTCCATTTCTCGCCTAGTTTTAGGATATCCTCAATCGTGAAGGTGTCGGTTGTATGGACATGTAAATCAAGAGGTTTAAAGCTAAGTTCCTTATTGTTTCTTCTATCAGCCAGCTGTTCGGTTAAACCATTATTACCTAAAATAGGACTTGCCAGCATAGTCCCCGACAAAATGGTGGTTTGTTTTATAAAAGATCTGCGGTTCATGTATTTTATTTTGTGCTTTCTGATAACCAGGCAATTATGTTTGTGTGTTATTAAAAACTGTTTTCATCTCCTTTCAATGCCTTGTATCTTTTTCCCCAGAATTTATAAAAAGTAAGTGAGGTGTACATCATCAGGTTGCTGAACCATTTATAACGGAGTAGAAAATGAAAAATGCGATACCATATTGCCAACAAAGATATTAACAGGCCTGTTTGGATAACGAAGTTGATTATAGCATTGTCGAGATGAAGCATTTGTCCAAATAAAAGCTCGATGCTGCTCCAGATAACAAGCGAAAAAAGAAGCATGTAAGCTATAATAGCTCCATGACCCGTTTCTACGGCTTTGCGCGGACAAAAACTCATGCAATGCATACAACTTTCGCACTTGAAAGTCCAGAAAGGGCGGTTATCGACCAACTTGATTGCATGCACCGGACATTGATTTACACACAATCCGCAATTGTTGCAGACCGCAGAAGCATAATAAGTTTTGGCGAAGACAAATCTTCCTGCAAAGAAATACAATAACGAAACGGGGCTTATCAACAAATCCTGAACAATTTCACGTATAGACCTGAAATCTCGTTTCCCGTCAAGAACTTTTGTTGTAAAGTCAGTTATTCGCTTTTTATTTGTTTTGTGTAAGTATTTAATAGTTTTATCGTTCAGGCCGGGATGTACCGAGATCCAGTTCGAAGGCAAATCAACCGGAAACATCGCTCTAATTTTATAGCCTTTTAAGCTAAGAATAAAAGCAGAGAAATAAAATGTTACGCCCGAAAGTCCGGGAGTAATCCATTTGCCTATAAGCATTCCGGCTCGGGTATTTAAAAGCAATATAGGATTGTTGCCTTTCGGAAATCGACGAACGAACGATTGCATGACAGGAGGATAATTAAATCCATGAACCGGCGAGCAAAATATGATGAGGGCATCGCGATCCGGGCTCGGAATATGTTTCCTATCGAAATGAGCAATATTGATTAATTCTGTTTCAATGCCGTTACCGTTAGCAATTTCTGCCATCCAGCGAACTACATTGGCAGAGTTTCCGGTGCCGGAAAAATAATAAAATACCCATTTCCGATAAGTCGACATATTTTTAGATTTAGACCCTCAAAGATAGAAGATTTTCTTTGGCTTTGGGAACAAAATTGTGAAAACCGATTAGAATAGAACAAGTTTCAAAATCCTGACACTCGGCGCAGGTTACAAATCCTTTTTCGTGAGCACAAACACGCATTTCACATTCCGCACAATGCCCGATTTTCGAACCTTCGGCGTTACATCCAGTGCAATTAATCATTTCAACGGTCATTTGATCGTTTCCGTATTCGGCTTTCCATTTTTCAACAATAACTTTTCTTAATTCGTTATCGTCATTCAAAGTGGCTGTTCTGGCATCGCATTCGGCACAATTTATTCCGCAAGCTGCAATTAATTTTTCCATAAGAAAACAGATTTATTTAGTTATTTAAATTTCTGAATAAGCGGTTTTATATCCTTTAAATTTTGAGCATAATACCCGTAATTAAATGTATTCGCACTTCTCACGAGGATTGCATTTATTCCGTTGCTCCGAGCTCCGGTTACGTCGGAAATGTAATTGTCGCCAATCATAATAATTTCGGTTGGAGGCACATTCAGGTCATCGATCAAAAATTTGTAAATATGAGTATTCGGTTTTTCGTAGCCGATGTGAGCCGAGTTGTATACTTTTTTTATCAGTGTGTTTAATCCCAGATATTGCACCAGCATTTCCAATTCGGGAGTGTGGTTGGACAAGATGTAACACTCGTAACCTTCGGAATTAAGCTGTTCGAGCACGGCCTTTGTTTCATCAAACAAAAACCATTTTTCAGTATTCAGGTATTTATCTTTCACCATCAAAGCCATTTGCTTGGCTTCCGGCTCTTCAACCCCATTCGATTTTAAAATTCTTTCAAAAAATATTTCGTGAAACTCCCACCACGAAAGTCCGTTTAACAGTTCTTCGTGAGATTTCTCATAAATATCCCAAAGGAAACCGTATTGAACATACTTTCTGATGTTTTCTATCAGAATGTGATGGTATCCATTGGTTTGTAAAATATCAAACAGAGTGGCAGTCCACATTCCATCCCGATAGGCCAATGTTTGATCGAAGTCGAAAACTAATTTGAACATGAAATTTATAATCCGGCGTTGAGCAATTCTATTTTAAAAAGTCACCATCGATAATCAGCAATTTTACACCATTTTCAGTTTTTGAGCGATGTGAACTCAGGTCATCAGAGACGATGTAACTCATGCCTTCCTTCAGCCTGAACTCGTTGCCATTTTGCAGTTCGCTCACAAATTCTCCCTGCAAACAATGAACGATATGTCCTTTTTCGCACCAATGGTCGGCCATGTATCCTGCAGAATATTCTACAATTCTGACCCTCAAACCTTCATATTGCATGGTTTTCCAGTGCGAAATTCCGGTTTCTCCCGGATGAAGCGTTGCCGGGAGATTGTCCCAGTTTATCGTTTGAAAAGGAATTTGTGACATGCTTTTTTATTGAATAATACCTTCTTGTTTTAATATTTCATACGAAATTTGTTTGCGCAAAACAGTTTCTTTTGGTTGGTTTATGTCAATGTTTATCGCAAAAATGTAAGTTTCATTTTTACTCTCTATCCAGCCGACCAGCCAGCCGATGTTAGGAGTACTTTTTGTCGACCAACCCGTTTTCGAATATACTTTATAATGCTTGGCAGAGTCGGTGAGAAGAATACTTTTTACGGTTTGCTGAACTCCTTTATCAAAAGGAAGTTGTTGGAGGATTAGTTTTTTCAGAAATAAAACCTCTTCGATAGCCGATATTTTTATATCACCGTTCAACCAAAAATTGTCTACTTCGTTGCCTATGAACTTGTTGCCGTAATCAATTTTATTGAGCCATTCCTGCATTTTTGCTTCTCCGGTACGCCTTGCCATTTTCTGATAAAACCAAACACACGAAACTTTTATCGCCGATTCCATAGTCTGATCTTTATTCCAATCGGCAACGCCACGGTCTTTGCCATCCCAACGGATGGTATCGTGAACCGTTTTTACCGAGCCACATTGCAAGCTGATTAAAGAGTTTGGAATTTTGAACGTGGATGCCGGACAAAAACGTGTTTCGGCACGTTTCAGATTATGAACTTCAGTACGCCCGGTTTTCATATTTTGCAGTACAAATGTACCTTCGACGTTGTGCTGATCGAATACGGCTTTCCAACGATTTGTTTCCGTTGCCTTTTGCGCCGAAATAGAGCTGAAACATATTGCACAGAATCCAATCAGAAAGACAGCAATTTTGTTTTTTTGTTGAATTTTCATAGTTGTTTTAAAAAAAGCGATACCGAAATTTTATAACGGACATCGCTCTTAAATTTTTATTTATTAATGATTAAATTACATTGGCGATTGACCAACACCACTATTATCCACTGCTTTTTGGTCGTCGTTCGAAATCGTTTTTGCAGTCTTTTTCACCTGAGCTTTAAGATCTCCGATGCGGTAAGATACATTGAAACGGAATTCCATATTTTGCGTCAGATGAACATCTGTCCGCTGTGTGAACGTAGGAGCATTGTTTGTTCCATTATAACCGTTGGTTGTAATAATGATGTGAGGTTTAGGCAAATATACTCCACTTACCGAAACATTTAATCGTTTTTTGAGAAAATCTTTCGAAAGCGCCATGTAGCTGAAATAGAAAGAGGATTGGCTTCCTTGTAGATTTATTCGTGGCAAATTTCCTCCACCACCGGCACTCAAACGAATTTCTTTGGGTAAGGTAAATGTACCGCCTAGAAACGCACGTCCCGTAAAACCGCTGTTGGACATATCGTAAATAGTACTTTGCATATCGACATAACTAATACTACCGTTCATGTACAAATTGAGCCAAGGTAAGCCCCGGTAACTTCCAAACAAATTCATGCCCAGTTCTTTGTTGTGTCCAATGTTATCATAAGTAATTTCCTGAACAGTGCTGCCATCTTTTATAAAAGAATACTGTTCGATAGCATTATTCACAAAGCTGTAGGACATTTCGGCACTGATATTATACTTAGGAGCAAAGCTGCTATAACCCAAAGTTACGTTATGATTGTTTTCCGGTTCCAGGTTCGGATTACCATACGAAATATAATTGGGATCGCTACTGTTTACATAAGGATTCAAATAGCCTATACTTGGGCGTTGTATACGCTTATTATAACCAAGTTTAAAACTTTGCATATCGGTAAGGCGATAAGTTATAATGGCCGATGGTACCCAAGCTCCGTAGTCAGGCGTTTCCAAAGCCAGAACATCGTTAAATTTTGCACTTAGCCAAGTATGTTCGTAGCGTAACCCTCCTTTTAAGCTCCATTTGCCAATATTTCCGGTATAACTTACGTACGAGCCCAAAATGTTTTGTTCGTTGTTGTAGCTAAACGTACTATCTTTTTCAATGTATGAAGAATATAAATCAGATAAGTCAAAGTTAAAATACTTATATGATTCGTTTGTCTCACTGTTGTTTAAGCGAAGAATGTATTTCATTCCCAATTCCAATGTTTGTCCCTTTCCTACAGGATTAGAATAATCGGCCTGAACGGTATGTTCGTTTGAAGATGCGACGTTATTACTTTTTGTCCATCTATAAAGATTTAAATGTGGGCTAATCATGTTAGCTGTATCAATTGTGTTGGTTGCGTCGTAGTTGCTACTGTTTGGAGTATTGCTCAATCTGTACGACAAAGTTAACAACTCATTTTTCTTCTTGAACGAGTGCTGATAATCAAGTCCCACATCGGTAGATCCCCATGTTTGATGTTGAGTACTATTTTGAGTATATAAAAACACAGGAGTTTCAGCAGCATTAAAATCGGTTGTAGTTGCATCTGTAACACTTACAGGTCGCCCAAAATGACGGTTGTACGAAAGTGTGAACAGGTTGGCGGTATCCAGTTCGTAACTTAACTGTCCACTCCCGAATTGCATCGGAGTTTTGTTGGTTACGGTGGCTTCCTGAGTTCCGCGTGGATATGGAGCGCCCGGAACAAACGAATTTCTTTTGGTAGTGGTAGTTACGGGAAACTGTTTGCCGTAGTTATAATTGTAATTTCCTGAAAAACTGAATTTCCCGTATTGTAGCATCAGGTTCAATCCTCCGCCGTACGATCCGCGCGAAGTGCCCTGTGCATTGAACGTTGCCGAATAACCTTCGGCCGAAGTTTGTTGCATAGTGACGATATTGATGATACCTCCAATTCCTTCTGCATCATATTTTGCTCCGGGCTGTGTGATGACTTCAATATTCTTTACCATGTTGGATGGCATACTTTTCAGAATCATTCCGGGATTGTTGTTGAACATGTTGGTTGGTTTTCCGTTGAGGAAGAACTTAAAGTTCGACGATCCTTTTAGTTGGATATTATCTTGCCCATCCACCGTTACCATTGGCACTTTACGTAACAAATCGAGTACAGTTGATGATTTTGACTCCGGATCTTGTTCGGCATCGTAAGTAATTTTGTCGGCTTCAGCTTTTATCAACGGACGGCTTACTACCACGTTCAACTCCTTAAGCGATTGTTTGGATGGTGCTAATAATATCTTTCCTAACTGAATGGTACTATTGTTGGCATCTACGGTGAATGATATTTTTGCTGGCTCTTGGCCTACACAGGATATAACTAAAACGTAACTTCCAGGCGATTTTAGTTCTCCGTTAAATTTACCATCGATGTCACCGGCAAAACGCGTTATAATTTGTGCCGGATTTTTTTCGGGTGCAACCGAACAGGTAACATAAGGGAGAGTTTCCTGCGTAACCGAATCGACAGCTTGCCCTTTAACAGTGAATTTTGCTCCT